>JAYTRQ010000702.1:0-9422 GCA_043746125.1 Armatimonadota bacterium
CTCCCGTTTCGGGAGGGAAGCGACTTGTCGCGGGTGGGTCACACCCCCAACGTACGGGCCGCCGCCTCCTGCCGGGCTGTGACCCGGCGGACCATCCAGAGGGCAAGCAGGGCCGAGACGAAGCCGATGGCGTTGTCTACCAGGTCTATGCTGTGGTGGTCTAGGCCCTGGGTATCGGCGGTGCGGGCCGACAGGTTGCCCACCACGTTGGTCAGTATCCAGAAGAACCACCAGAAGCCCAGGAGGGATGGAACAGGCTCATGATTGGGACGAAGAAGTAGCCGACGGCCCAGCCAGGCGTGTGCTTCAGTCCGGGCACGCCAAAGGAGCGCAGGTTGGCGGTCAGGCGGTAGGTCCAGATCAGGAAGCAGACGCCGCCCGAAAGCAGCAGGAGGAACTGGAAGAGTGTCACGACACTGTCCAAAATCTCCTGCGAGGCGGCGGGCAGGAGGCAGACGGCGACCGAAAGCCCGCGCAAGGGGGAGAACGGGGGAGGCCCGTAGACGGGCGGCTGGAGCGCAGGCGGCAAGCCGGAGGGCGGGGGCGGCCAGACGTTCGGCTCGGGCGTCTGCCAAGTTCCAGGCACAGGCGTCGGGCCGGGGCTTTCGGGGGACAGCGGGTTGCTCATAGGGATAAGTCCTTTCTCGCTTCCTGACTTTTCCTCCCTGAACAGAACATGGCAGATGCGAGGGCGGGGCGATCAGGGGTTGTAGCCTCGGTTGACCGCGTCGGTCTTTTTTACGAACCAGTCATACGGCTTGATGCTGGTCTTGTACTTCACATGGCCGTCGTAGTAGAGAAGGAGATCCTTTCGTGCTTAACGCCTGGTGAAACCAGCATTTTGGATTGTAGCACAGCGTCAGTGGGTTGTCAACGAGGATGCGCCGCGAAACAGGGCGACTGCATGTGAGCTTGAGCCAATGGGCTAAAGCCCTTCGCTGTGTGGCGCGGACGCCGACCGACCGCTTCGCGGGCAGAAGACTAAGACAGGAAAGTCGCTCACAAGTCCTGATCTTGTCCCCGCGCAGCGGTGACTCGGCCGCAGGCCACTCAGCGGACGAGTTTACTCCATTGCCCATTGCCCATCGAACCGCAACGGAACCGCAATCGCCCCACGCCGTGAGAAAATCGGGAATCATCCACGGAGTACCGGCAGTCTCAGGTATAATGATGGCTGTAGGGACTTTGTTTATGGATTTTGACGAGGCGCTGGCGTTCATGCAGGGGCGGCTGCGGCTAGGAATTAAGCTCGGCAACGAGCGGTTCCTGGCCCTGCTCGCCCGGCTGGGCGACCCGCAGGAAAAGCTGCGTGTGGTCCACGTCGCCGGCACGAAGGGCAAGGGGTCCACGACGGCGATGGCGGCGGGTGTCTTGCAGGCGGCGGGGTGGCGAGTCGGCTCGTACCTGTCGCCATATGTGTATGACGTCCGCGAGCGCATCCAGATCAACGGGGAGATGATCCCGAAGGGCGACTTTGCCCGCTGGGTGTCCGAGATCCGGCCGCACGTGGAGGCGTTGGAACGGACGGAACATGGGCCGACGACGGAGTTTGAACTGAAGACGGCCGTCGGCCTGTGCTGGCTGGCCGAACAAAAGGTGGACTACGCCGTGCTGGAAGTGGGCCTGGGCGGGCGGCTGGACGCGACGAACGTCGTCCCGCGCCCCCTCGTCACGGTCATCACCAACATCGGCTTGGACCACACCGAACTGCTAGGGGAGACGCTGGCGGAGATCGCGGGGGAGAAGGCCGGCATCGTCAAGCCCGGCGTCCCGTGTGTCACGGGTGTGCCCGTGGGGGGCAAGGCGTGGGAGGTGATCGCCGCCGTCTGCGCCGAGCGGGGGGCACCGCTCATTCCAATTCCGCCACCGGAAGCCCAGCCGGACGGCGACGTGCGGCTAGTGTCGGGGCGGCGGACTCTGCCCGGCGTTCGCTTGCGGCTGCGGGGCGCCTTCCAGGCTCTGAACGCGGCGGCGGCATTGGCAGCGATAGATGCCATCGCCCGAGACGCCCTGCCCCCCGTCTCGGACGAGGCGGCCCGGCGCGGGCTGGAAGAGGCCTGGGTGCCGGGGCGCTTGGAACAAGTCTCGGACCGGCCCACTGTCGTCGTGGACGTCGCGCACAATGAGCTGTCGGCCCTGGTGCTGGCCGAGGCGCTGCGGACGCAGTTCGGGTCGGACCGGCGGCGGCTGATCCTGGTCGTCGGCCTGTCCCGTCACCACGATCCGATCCCTTTTCTGGCCCCACTGGCTGCCCTGCGGCCCGCACTGGTGATCGCCACCGCGCCCGCCTTCCGCCCGCGCCCCGCGTCAGACGTCGCCGAGGCGGCCCGGCAGTACGGGACCGGCGGTGTCCAGATCGTCGAGACGAGCGTGGCCGACGCCGTCTGCGCGGCTCTGTCCCAAGCCGGGCCGGACGACTTGATCTGTCTGACCGGTTCGTTTTACACCGTGGGCGACGTGCCGCCCGCGCTCTGGCCCAAATTACTGTCCGTCTCTAAGAACCCGAATAAGCCCGAACACGAAAGGAACGCTTAACCATGTCGCCACATCAGGGGATCGTCGCCCTCACTGTGTCTCTCATCTCGATCGCTATCACACTTGGCATCCTGACCGGTATTTTCCGTCAGGAGAAGAAATACCAGGCGGGCCGTGACGACGAGCATTAGGCCCACGTCAGGGTATGCCGTTGGGGCAGAGCGGAATCAGCGGTTGAAACCGCCGCTCGGTGGCGCGGACGCCAGTCCTCGACCTGCGTCGAGGAAAGACTGAGTCGGAGGGCTTATCTTGTCTCGGCGCCCTCCGGGCCTGCCAGTACAGAAGGCCGAGACTTGGCGCTTCGCCGCCGAGCGGCGAGTTCACTCGCTGGCCTTTGTGCTCTGCCCTACTTCCTCGCCAACGCCACCTTGATCGCGGCGGGCAAAGCCTCGCCGCGCACTTCCACGGCGGCAATGGTCCCGTCCCGGTTCAGCAACAGGCCGAACGGGATCGCCACAACCCCATAGCGGCGCGGAACGACGCTCCCCCACCCCTTGCCGTCGAACACCTGACGCCAAGGCATCTTGTTCTGCCTCAGGAACGACGTCAGCGCCCCCTTGTCCTGATCCAGCGAGATGCCGACGACGTCGAAGCCCTGTGCGTGGTACTTCTTGTAGGCGGCGATGACGTTTGGCATCTCGCCGACGCACGGGCCGCACCAGGTTGCCCAGAAGTCCATCAGGACCACCTTCCCCTTGTACTGATCCAGTGAAATCGGACGGCCGTTCAGGTCGGCCGTAGCGATAGCGAACGGCCGGGCGCCGGGCACCAGGCTCGGGTCGAAGGTCGGCGGCTCGATGCTCGCCACCTTCCTGACGCCGACGGGTGGGACGAAGGCGAACGCGGACGTGGTCAGGGCCGGGTCTACCGCCTGCTCCGTGACGGTCTCCACATGCGTCAGGTTGTGCACCTGCCCGCCCTGAGCGGCGTGAATGCTTTCGGTCAACTGCCGCAGCAGGTGGTCATCCTGGCCGACCGAGAGCGTGACTTTGACCTGGGTGCCCGGCGCGGAAGCCAGCATCAGGACGATAGTATCGGTTTGGACACCACCGATCGTCGCGGGCGCTCCCAGCGTTACCGAGACGCCGGGCTGGGTGAACAGGCGCGACAGAAAGTCGGGGTTGCCGGCGAGGGTCGGCAGCAGCGCCCCCCGCGCCTGCGAAAGCACGGCGGGGATGGCTGCGTCGGCGGGCGGGGCGGGGTGCTTGACGTATTGTTTGCTGCGGACCGAGACCAAAAACAGGCCAGCCCCGTTGACGACGGACTGGATCATGGGGCCAGTCTCATCGGACAGTTCCATTTTCGCGTGGCTCGGCCGCAAGAAGGACAGCGTCACCGTCTGCTTTTGCGTCTGGTCGCCGCCCTTGGACTCGACGGCAACGGTCGCGGAGTACGATTTCAGCACCTTGTAGGCAGCCGACATGGCGGCCAGTGTCGTCTTGGCCTGCGGGTCCACTCGGGCGGGCGGAGGGGAATTGCGCCCTACCTCGCCCTGGGCCTGAGCGATGCATGGAGCCATCAGAGGGGAAATTGCCAGACCGGCGGCCAAAATAAGTGCGCGTCCGCGCAGGAATGTCAGCATAAAAGCCTCCCAAAGAGAACGCCGGGCGGAATCGCCCGGCGTTCTTAAGCGTACTACTTACCCCGGCTGCCAGTCCGAGGGATGCGGGTCGCGCCCCCCTGACCCGTCGTGCGCGGGTTCGGGCCACGGACGCCGCCGAGCAGGGCGCCCCCCGTCTGGGCCGGCACACCCGCCTTCTTCCCTTGGGCCTGTGCCCGCCGCTCGGCGCGGTTCAAGACGGGCGTCTCCGCCGTGTTCGTCGTCTCGGACTGGGCCTGGGCCTCCTCGGTCAGATCGGGCTCGCCCGTGCCCCCATCGGTTTCCTGTTGTGCCATAAGCATCAAGTCTCCTTTCGCTGAGAAAGCTATGTTGGTAAATACTACGGCAGTATACCCGAGGTAAGTTTCCCGGCGCACCAAATGCGCCCCTTCCTAACGCGCCCCGTGCGCAGTGAGGTACGCGGCGATGTCGGTCCGGTGCAGACGGTTTGCTAGCGCCGGCGGTGTTTCGCCCGCTGCGCCGGGGGCGTTGACGTCCGCGCCCTTCTCCACGAGGAAGTGGGCCAGGTCTTCGCTGCCGGACGCAATGGCGGCTTCAAGAGGCGTCGGCCCGTCGCCCATACCGTTGTAGCCGCCCGCACTGGCGTTCTGCTTGCCCCAGGCGTTGACGTCCGCGCCCGCTGCCAGCAGCGTTGCCGCGATCTGGAGCGCCTGGGATTTAGGCCAGGGCACGGCGAGGTGCAGCGGCGTATCGCCCTGGCCGTCGCGCAGGCTTGGATCGGCATGGTGGGCGAGGAGGAGGGCAAACAGGGCCGGATCATCAGTCCAGAAGGCCTGATGGATCGGCGCATTTCCCTGGCTACTGACGGCGTTCGGGTCCGCGCCGTGTTCCAGCAGGAATAACACTATGGCGCGGACGCCGGGCTTATCGTCTAGCGAGCGGATGGCGGCCAGCAAGGGTGTCACGGCCAGGCCGTCGCGGGCACTTACGTCCGCGCCTCTGGCGAGCAGCAACCGGGCCGTGTCCGGTGCCCGGCCCAGGGCCGCCAGGTGCAGAGGCGTCTGGCCATTGGGCAGGCGGACGGACACGAGATAAGGCCTTGCGGTCAGCAGCCGTGAAAGCGTGGGGACGTCGTTGACGGTCGCGGCCTGGAACGCCCGCAGGGTGTCGTCCGGCTTGACCCCGTGCGCGGCGACGGTCTTTGGGAAGTCCCGGCCGAACAGGCGCATGATCGGGGCCATGCCGAAGCGGTCCCGGAGCAGGATGTCGGACTCGGCTTCCAGCAGGGGCGTGAGTACGGTGCCAGGGCGCTGGTAGGCCAGGTGCAGGGGGATTTCGCCATCATCGTTGCGGGCGTTGGCGTTCGCGCCGGCCGCCAGCAGGGCCGGGACGACCGCGTGCTGGTAGGAAGCCGCCAGGTGAAGCGGCGTATTGCCGTTGTCGTCCCGGACATTGACGCTCGCGCCCGCGTGGACGAGCAGGGCGACGAGATCCGGCGTGGCGGCCCGGTGCAGGGGAGTCTGCGCGTGCCGGTCGCGGGCGTTCGGGTCGGCCCCTTTGGCGAGCAGGAGCGCGGCGGCCGACTCGGCTTCAGGGCTGACGCACGACGCTGCCGTGTACAGCGGCGTCTGGTCGTCCCGGTTCCGCGCCTTGACGTCGGCCCCGCGCGTGACCAGCAGCGTCACCATGTCCATCAGATGGTGGCCCGCGCCGTAGTTGTTCCAGAAGGCTTTGTGCAGGAGCGTGTCGCCGTTGTCGTCCCGGACGCGGAGCAGGGCCGGGTCCTTGTCCAGCGCGGCCTTGACGCCCTCAGCGTCGCCGCTTGCGGCCAGGTTGAAGACGGTGACGACGTCGTTAGACAGCCGCGCGGGAGGCGGTGGGGCATCCGTCGCGCCATGCCGGCGCAGCAGGGCGGCGAGTTCCGGCGACTGCCGGGTGGCCAACTTCAGAGGGGTCTGCCCGAAGTCGTTGCCGGCCTGGACGTCCGCACCCTTGTCCAGCATCAGTGTCACTAAGGCCGTATTGCCGGTCATCACGGCCCGCATCAGGGGCGTGAAGCCGGCCCGGTCGCGCCCATTGACGTCCGCGCCATGCTCAATCAGCAGATTGGTGACGCGCGTGTCCCCGCCGCCGTTGGTCAGGCTCCGGGTCAGGGCCGTCATCTGCACGCTATCCTGAGCGTTGACGTCCGCCCCGGCCGCCAGCAGTTTGGCGGTCAAGGTGGGGCTGTTCAGGGCGAACAGGAGCGGAAAGTCACCGTGCCCGTTGTGGGCATTGACGTCGGCGTGATGGGCCAGCAGCAGGGTCACCAGGGCATCATCGCCCGCAGAGACCGCCATTTGCAGAGGAGACAGCGGCCCGTTCCCCCGGTTGGCGTTCGCTCCAGCCCGGATCAGCAGCAGGACGACGGCGCGGGCCGCGCCCGGCTCCCCCAGGCGAGACAAGGCCAGATCTAAAGGCGGTGCGGCCCCTATCCCCGCCGCGTTGACGTCCGCTCCGCGTGCCAGCAGCAGCTTCGTTGTGTCCGGGGCGGCCCATAAGGCGGCGGCATGGATCGGCGTCCACCCGTTGGGTAGACGGGTGGCGGCGAGGTACGGACGCGCGGCAAGCAGGGCGGAAAGCGCGGGGACGTCGTTGCGGGCCGCCGCGTCGAAGACGGCCAGGGCCGGGGGCGGCTTCGGGCCGCGTGCCCTGAGCGCGGACAGGGCCTCAGGGCGGTGGCCGACGATTGCCAGACCGAGCGGCGTCAGCCCGGACTGGTTCGGGGCGGAGAGGTCCGACGCAGCTATAAGCGCGAGTGTGGCCTCCGGGCCGGCCTCCGTCCCCGACTTCAGGGCGAGATGGATCGGCAGGTCTCCCGCGCGGTTCTTCGCGTTCGGGTCCGCCCCCACCGCTAGCAATACGGCGACGCTGGGGGAAAGTGTGTGCGCGGCTTCATGGAGCGGCGTATTGCCGTCGTCCGTGCGGGCCTTGAGGCTTGCGCCTTTGGCGATCAGGAGCCTGACGACGTCCGGGCTGCCCGACGCAGCGGCCAGGTGGAGCGGCGTCAGACCGCGCTGATCCAGGCGGCCCAAAGGCCAGTAAAACCGGTTGTAGGGGTCGGTGGCGGACAGGGCGCGGGCGTTGACGTCGGCCCCTTTGTCGAGCAGCGCCTGAACTAAAACGGCATCGGCATTGGGGCTTCGCGCGACCACATGCAGGGGCGTGAAGCCGCTCTTGTCCCGCGCGTCCAGCTTCAACCCATGGCCGACGAGTAGCAGGGCGAAGTCCTTGTGGCCGTCTTCCAGCACGTGGGCCAGGGGCGAGACGCCCAACAAATCGGCGACGTTCGGGTCTGCCCCTTTGTCCAGCAATAGGGCGGCGATGTCCGTGTGGTCGTTCTGCTCGGCTTCAATCAGCGGGGTGTAGATCGTGTTCCGGCCGCTGCGGTTCGGGTCCACCCCTTTGGCGAGCAGCAGGGAGACCATCGCCTTGCGGTTGTCTTCGGTCGTATCCCGGCGCGACCCGATGGCGTCATTCAAGACGGGCTGGTTCGCCTTCGCGGCAACGGCCAGCAGGCCGGGGTCGGCGGCCAGCATCTTTGTCACCGCGTCTACGTCCTCTCGGCTGACGGCGGCGGTCAGGGCGTTAACGTCACCAGCCGGCACCTGTGCCCAGGCCGGGGTGAGCAGCGCGGCGGCGAGCACAGCCAGCGAAATACGCAGCAGGCGCATAAGTCTATTCTCCCCGAAGTCCGGCGAACCTAGTCTTCTTTTGGATGCGCGGCAGGGCGTATTGCAGCAGCGTTTCCATGTTGACCACGTCCTCCCGGTTGTAGGCCAGCAGCAGGCGGCGGGCCTCCTCGGCATCCCGGCCGCCCCGGCGGAAGGCCCGCCATAGGCGGACGGCGTCCATGCCGGATAGCCCGTCCGCTTCGGGGACGCGGGTAATCTTCAGCTCCTGCTCGATCCGCTTCAAGCCCCCCGTGTGCCCCAGGCGCTTCAGCAGCGGGCACAGGTCCACGTGCAGGCGGTCGGCGAAGACGGACTCCAGCACGGGGAAGCGGCGCTTGAGGAACGGCACGTCGAAGCCGGTGCCGAAGAACGTCACGAAGCCGTCGAAGTCCTGACAGTCGTAGGCGAACTGGGCCAGGTTCTCACCCTTGACGTAGAAGTGCATTTCCAGCCCGTCGTACAGGCCGATGAGCGTGATCGAGTCGCTCGCCATGCCGCCGTTGGTCTCGATGTCCAAATAGCCGATCTTGGGGAAATGGGAGACCGCCCGCCAATGCTCCCGGTTGGGCAGAGCGTGGGCGAAGTAGTCCGCCCGGCCTTCTTCGAGTGCGGCCAGGCTCTCTTCCAGGGTGCGGGCCAGCGCGATCTTGTGGCGCGGGGCCAGACGCAGATCACCGGCCTTGTCTAAGTAATCCTGCCAGGAGGTGACACCCTGCTCCCAGAGGGACTGCTCGGTGGTCGGCCCGACGCCGGGGGCGTGGATGAACGTGGAAGTCAGCATAGACCGATAGTATACCAGACGTGCCGGTCACGGTATACTGCTGCGAAGCATCTTAATCCATGACGCCGGGGCGGACCCCAACATGCAGGACGGAGATGGGTGGGGTATGCTCTGGTTCGCCCAATCCGTAGAGGTAGTGGATCTTCTGATCCAAGCCGGGGCAAATGTCCATCTGACGAATGACGCCGGGCAGGAAGCGCTTACCTACCAGAGCAACATCGGAATCCAGGCCCGGCTGATTGCTGCGGGATGCCCTCTTAATCCGCCGGGGGGAGCACCGCTGATGAAGGCCGTCGAGCGCGGCGACGTCGGCCAAATCCGCTTCCTCTTAGAAGCCGGGGCCATTGTCAACGCGGCAACCGGCTGGGGCCAGACCCCGCTCATGGAAGCCGCTGAAAACAGCTTCGCTGATGGGGTGCGGCTTCTTCTGAGTGCGGGGGCTGACGTGTCCCTTCAGGACCTCTTGAGTGCGAGGGCTGACGTACCTCTTCAGGAGCGCGGAGGGCGGACCGCCTTGCACCATGCCGCCGCACCGGAAGCGTTTACCGCCTACACCCTTGCGCTGGAAACAAACACTCCTGAGTGGAGGGCAATACTTGCTGAGAGCCTGCCGGAAGAGATACGTGGGCTGCTCAAAGAGCAGCCGGTTGATCTAGGGAAGTATGGTTACGTCAAGAGCGACTCGGTAGAATGCCTGAGCCTGCTGGCAGAAGCCGGCGCAGACATCAATGCTGCCGATGCCGCCGGCCTGACGCCACTGATGCTGACGGCCTCCTATGGCCGCCCGTCCCGCGTCGCCGGCTTGCTGGCGCTGGGGGCAGACGCCTCACTC
>JAYTRQ010000703.1:0-3030 GCA_043746125.1 Armatimonadota bacterium
GAGGCCGCCTGCGCGACGCGAGGCAGGGGATTGGACACGTTCAGCAGCCAGGCTTCGGGACAAAGGCGCTTCATGTCATCGGTGACGGCCTGAATGAGCGCGATCTGGCGCAGCGAATAGCTGATCCCAGCAACGCCGCCGAACTCCGTTTTGAGGTGGCCCGGCGCGTACTCGTCAATGATCCGCCAGTCGGTCTGGAATCGCGCCTTCATCTGCGGCGAGGCCGAACAGATCACGAACTTGGCTCCGTCCAGCGCCTCGGCCCGGTCCGCGTGAGTGGTGATCGTCGCCGTCAACCCGCGCTCCCGTGCCATCCGACGTCCGACGCCCGCCATGAGTTCTATCGTCTCAATGTCCGGGTCCACCAAAGCAAGATCGACGTCGTTCAGGCCATACTCCAAGAACGTCTGGGCCAAAACGCTCGGTCCGAACACGAAACTGCCCGCCCCAATGGCGGCGATCTTTGTCGTCATAATCTCTCTCTCTCTCAAAGCTGCGTGATGGCGGCGAGCCGCCCGAATTCCCGTTCCAGCCACGCGCGGTCGGCGGGCGTGCCGCGCACGGCCTGTTCCACCGCCTGCTCATACGTCACGAAGTCTAAATCAGAGGCCCCGCTCTCGTAATCCGCCGCCAGCGCCTGTGCGGCGGCGAACAGCTCCACGCCAAAATGCACGAAGCCCGTTTCCGGCTCGTGCCAGGCCCGACCGACCGACGCGCCGCGAGTCCGGCTGCCTGGGATGTCCTCCAGGAACGGGTAGGCCCAGCCGGACGGCTTATTCAGGGCTGTCGCGTAAAACGCCAATTCGGCGGCACCTGTCTGCGGGTGTCCTTCTATGCGGGCGTAGGCTCCGTCTTCCATAACGTCCGCTCCGGCCCGTGCCCGCCGCACCAGCGCCTCCCACCGGGCCGCGTCTAGGTTCCACGTCACCGCTTCTTGGATTGCCTCTTCACTCATAACCTCATTGTACCCGGCCAGCGTGCGCCAAAGGGCACTAGTCAGCCTTGTGCGTTTGAGGTACACTCTACAAGTGCAACCTCTTAAACCCTTGGCGGCCTGTGCCGCCCTCCTGGCACTGTCGGCATCCTCTGTACTCGCCCAGGGGCTGGCCTTCCGCCCCCCTGCCGTGCCCCTCGTAACCAACGACCCGTATCTAAGCATTTGGTCCGAGGCAGACCACTTGAACGATGCGAACACCGTCCACTGGACCCACCGCGAGAATTCATTGGTCAGCCTGATTCGGATTGACGGCAAGACGTACCGCTTGATGGGGTATGACCCGCGCCAGATTCCCTCGTTCCCAGAGACGGGGGTTCGGGTGACGCCGACCCGCAGCATTTATGAGTTTGAAGACACGGGCGTTCACGTCACCCTCACCTTCACGACGGCCGCCCTGCCCAACGACCTAGAAGCCCTGTCCCGGCCCCTTACTTATCTGACCTGGGACGTGCGTTCCGTGGACGGACTCTCTCACAAAGTCTCGCTCTACGATAGCACGAGCGCTCAGATCTCCGTCAACGAGCCGAAGACGGCCGTGACCTGGGCGCGGGAGACGATGGGGCCGCTGCTCGCCCTGCGGGCCGGCTCGGAGGCGCAGACGCTGCTGCGCCCGGCCGGTGACGACACGCGCGTCAACTGGGGCTACGCTTACGCCGTCGCCCCCGCTGGGGAGGCCACCGGCGCGATCGGCGGCAACGCCGGGCTGCTCTCCGGATTCATCGTGAACGGGGCGTTGCCCCCGGCCGACGATACCCGCCTGCCGCGCCCGGCCAATGACGATCCGCCTGCTCTGGCCTTCACGTTCGACCTGGGTCAGGTCGCGGCGGCCCCCGTGTCCCGGCACTTGATGGTAGGCTACGACGAGATTTACTCGATCAAGCTGGCCGGAAAGAAGCTGCGGCCCTACTGGCGGCGCAATGGGGCGACGCCCTCCGACCTGTTCCAGTCGGCCGAGCGGGACTACCCCAGCCTAGTACGGCGCTGCACGGACTTCGACCGCGAACTGACGGCCGATGCCACCCGCGTCGGTGGCGAACGCTATGCCCAGATCGTCGCCCTGGCCTACCGGGAGTGCCTGGCCGCCAACGGCCTGGCCGCTGACGCTAACAAGCAGCCGCTTCTGTTCACCAAAGAAAGCACTTCCAACGGCGACATCGCCACTGTGGACGTCATCTTCCCGCAGGATCCCATGATGGTGTTCCTCAGCCCCACGCTCGCCAAGGCCTCCATCGTGCCTGTCTTGGCCTACGCCGCCTCGCCCGTCTGGAAATTCCCGAACTCGCCTCACGACCTGGGCACTTATCCGATCGCGTCCGCCGACGGCAGCGCGGGCGAGGAGATGACGGTGGAGGAGAGCGGCAATATGCTGATCCTCTGCGATGCCATCAGCCAGGAGGATGGCAACGCCAAGTTCGTCTTGACCTACTGGCCCGTGCTCTCGACGTGGGCGGGCTACCTGGCGCAGTACGGCCTGGACCCCGGCGATCAGCTCTGCACGGACGACTTCATGGGGCACCTGGCCCACAACGCCAACCTCTCCGTCAAGGCCATCGTCGCCCTGGCCGCCTACGGCGACATGTGCCGGATGCGCGGCGACAAAGCCGGTGCGAAGAAGTACGCCGCCCTGGCGAAAGCGGATGCCGCCCACTGGATACAAGTGGCCGATACCGGCGACCACTCCCTGCTGGCCTTCGACAAGCCGAATACGTGGAGCCAGAAGTATAATTTGGTGTGGGACCAGATTCTGGGCTTGAACGTCTTTCCCCCGACCGTCCGTGCCAAAGAAGTCGCCTATTACAAGAGTGTGATGCAGCGGTACGGCGTCCCGCTGGACAGCCGAACGCACCAAACCAAGACGGACTGGTCCACGTGGGTCGCGACCCTGGCGGACGACCCGGCTGACTTCCAGACGCTGGTTTCGCCCATCTACGACTACCTGAATGAGACCTCGGCCCGCGATCCGCTGGCCGACGGGTACACCACCGACGACATCCGCAGCAACTTCTTCCACGCCCGCCCGGTCGTCGGCGGCC
>JAYTRQ010000704.1:0-3024 GCA_043746125.1 Armatimonadota bacterium
AACGTCTGGGTCGGGCCGGGGGTACCACCCTGGCTGCCGTCGCTGAGGAAGGTGAGGGAGGCCGGCACACTGGCGAGGGCGGGATTGCTGCTGGTCAGAGTCACCGTTGTGCCGCCCCCGTAGTAGTTGCCGTGTGGGGCGAAGTTGACCGTCACCGTGCCGAGGCTGGTCTGGCCGCCGCTGCCGAGATAGGCGGGGCTGGCGTACATGGTGGCCGGGCTGGTGGTGGGAACGACCGTGGGCTTGATGTCCAGGAACGTCGTCACAGGGCCGTTGTAAGTCGCGGTCAGTTGAACGGTCTTTTCGACGTTGGTCGTCGGCGTTGCGACGGCGAAACTGGCTTCCGTGCCGCCGGCGGGGATCGAGAGACTGGCCGGAATGGTGACGGTGTTGTCACTGGTCGTGAGCGGGATCGTGAGGCCGCCGGCCGGGGCCGGGTCGGTGAGCGTGACCGTCGCCGTCGTACCGCGTCCACCATCCACCAGGTTCGGCGAGAGCATGAAGCCGTTCAGGGAGATCGGCGTCACCTTTACGGTGGTCGTCGTGGAGACCAGCCCGATCTTGGCGGTGACCATCGCGGTGGTCGGCGCGGCCACGACCACGGCGGCAGTAGCCGTGAAGAGCGCCTCAGTCGCGCCGGCGGGAACCGTCACGGTGGAAGGAACGGCGAGCAGGGCTATGCTGCTCACGGTGGAGGGAACGGCGAGCAGGGCCGTGCTGCTGGTGAGCGAGACGGTCGTGCCGCCGGCGGGGGCTGGACCGGAGAGAGTGACGGTGCCGGTGATGGCGCCGCCGCTGGGGACGAGATTGGGCGAGAACGACACGGACAAAGGCACGGTAGGCAGAATCGTCAGGCTCGTGGTCGCGATGCCGCCCTTGTAGGTCGCCGTGATCGTGACCGTCGTCGTTTTAGCGACGACGGATGCACTGACGGGGAAGATCACGTTCACCTGACCCTGGGCGACCGACACGGTGGCCGGGACGGTCACCAGGGGGTTACTGCTGTGGAGTGCGACCACGCTGCTGGACGATCCCGAGGAGGGGTCCCGCAGAAGCGCCGTGCCGGTGGTGGACAGGGAGCCGTAGACCTGGCGGGGGCTGAGTGTCAGCCCGACCAGCGTGTTCGGGACCAGTTGAAACGCATGAACCGTGCCTTTGTAACTGCCCGATCCGACGACCGTACCGGTGTCGTTGATCCCGTTGGCCTGGGTCAGCACCCAGCCCGAGCCTGCCGGGATCAGCGCGTTCAGGTCCAGTATCTTGGCCGAGAGGCCGGGGCTGTAGACGAACGCATGGTGAACGTGCCCGGTGATCTCGGAGTAGCCGACCACCTGGCCGACGACGTTGATGCCGAACGCCTGGCTACTGACTCCGCCCGGCAGGACGCCCAGGTCATCGGCGGCGACCAGGTTCAGCGGCACGCCGCCCGGAGTGCGGAACGCGTGGATCGCGTCGCCGACGACATCGGCGCTGCCGGTGATTTGGTTGCTGACGTTGAGCGCGGTGGCCTGGCTCTGGCTGCCGCCCAGGGTGCCCAGGCTGATCTGCGTCTGCCCGTAGGAGTCGGTGACGAACGCTTGCTGATTGCTAGAGCTATCCAGCGTGTAGCCGGCGATCTTGCCGTCGTCAATAATGCCCAGGCCCTCACTCTTGAAGTTCGGAGAGCCGAGCAACGTCATCGCGTTGGAAGGGTAGTCATAGAAGAACGCCTGCAAAATGCCGCCGGAGTTAGTCGTCAGACCCGTTACCTGGCTGTAACGGCTGATGGCATTGGCCGCGCCCACACCTGCGCTGGGCGTGATGTCCAGCATGCCCCCGGCATAGAGGAATGGGTGCGGCACCCCGGAATTGGTGTCGGCCTGGCCGACCACAAAACCCGTGTCGTTGAGGCTAGAGGCATAAGCATTGCCGCTGTTGTCAGTCTTGAGCGTCCCCAAGTCGTGCAGGCCGACGTCATAAAAGAACGCCCGCGAGATGGAGTTGGTGGCATTGAACACGTTGCCGGCGCTGAAGCCGACCGCGTTGACCGCGCGGGCGTTGCCGCTGGGATATGAGGGCGGCGCGGCCCCCAGATCTGTGATGGTGTACAGCGGCACGGCCGCCGAAGCGAGGGGGGGCGCCGCGAGAAAACCAACGAGGGCGGCGGCGGTGAGGCCGAGGCCCAGAATACGGGAATAGAGCATAGCGGTTTCTTGCCTTTCCGAACAGTCCCTGACGTGAACGCCCGGGCGGATGCCCTGCGCGGAGCCGCGCAGGAGAGATTTCAAGGGCCGGTTTCGCCGTTCTATGGGGCCGGAGCGAGACGGCGACCAACAACTGCTCCGGCTAAGACTGCGTTCCTTGAGGATGCAGATAGTATATCAGCCGACCGTAAACACAGCGTAAGAGTTAGGGGGGTTTTGATGACTTCGGGGAGTTTGCAGTGTTGAACACGCTGCCGGCGCTGAAGCCGACCGTGTTGACCACGCGGGCGTCGCCGCTAGTCCCAAAGGGGCGAGCGTCAAGGGCGCGGGGAAGAGGAAACATAAGAGTGCCTTTCTTTAGCGAACCGATGCGGGTTAAGGGTTGGCTGCCTGAATACGTAATGCTAAGTCGTACAGCAATTCTCGCGATAACATAATCTTGTAAAAGAACGACGTAGCCTCAAGGACGCACCGTTAGAGACTCCTAGTGCATAATTCGTGCCAATCCCGCCAAGGAGAAGAATGGACAGGAGAAGAGGGTGCGTCCGTGAAGGGGTAGGGCTTGCCCCTACTCTCTTGGGGATGGGCGACGGGAACGGTGTCCTAAAGGGAGGGGGGAGGCAAAAAGAGAGGGCGGAAGCGAACAAGTCGCTTCCGCCCTTTGTGTTATCGGCCCAGAGGCCGCAGCGTTATGGGATGCCCGGAATGCCGGGGCCAGTCGTGGTCGAGCTAGTCGGGATCTCGATGGTGGCACCCGTATAGACTTTGATCCAGTAGGCCTGCCAGGGCTGGAGCGTGTCCGTCGCGGTCACGGGCTGGTAGCCGGCTCCATCGTATCGGT
>JAYTRQ010000705.1:0-3012 GCA_043746125.1 Armatimonadota bacterium
TCCCCCCGGTTGGGCCGCGTCTCCTGGATCCGCTCCGCGACCAGCCGGACTCGTTCTACGGCGGCTTCCTTGCCGAAAATACCCACTTGGGCAGCGAAACTGAGGACGTCGGAGGCCGTGTGGATGGCGAATGTCCAGGCGTTGACTTTCGACTCGCGCGAGACACGGCCCAGCACCCCTAGCTTGAGAAGCAGTTCCTGGACGTCCCGCACTAGCCCCTCCGAGGCCGGGCAGAAGGCGATCTCCGTACGCGGGAGTCGCTTGCCCACCTCCCGCTCCGGGCCGCAGGAGGCCCAGCCGTCGGTCGAGAACAGGCGCGAGAGGAACAGGCGCAGTTGTTCGGGAGGCAGCCGGAAGATAGCGGCAGGAATGCGTTTGTCGGAGGAGGCCCCCAGCAACCCCGCCAGCCGCACAATCTCCTCTTCCGGCATCGGCACCGGGTCTCCGAAGGCAGGAAGAGACTCCGGCACGGCAACTAGATCGCCCACCTGAATGCCCCCGAGCGGCGTCCAGCCCTTGACCTGAATAGTGCCGTAGCCTTTGCCCCTGTACTTCTTGCCCCGGTGCCTGACGCCGTTCGCCACCCAGAAAGGGTGTTCACCGTTCCGCACGGCCCGCCGCCCGCTCTCGGTCGTGATCGCAAAGACCGGCTCGATCGCGTTGAACTCGGCCCGCGCCGGCACCGCCCGCAGTTCCTCTTTTGCCAGGGTCAGGAGGGTGAACTCGGTCCCGATCAGTTCGCCCGCCCGGACGCGGCGGCCGTCGGCCAGGGGCAGATACTCGGAGGCGGCGACGCACTTGCCCAATCCAGGACTGCCGTACATAAAGAGCGGATTGTAGGTCTTGCCCGGCGCCTCGGCCACGTGGACGGCCCCGGCGTGGGCCAGGCGGTTGGACTTGCCGACCACGAAGTTGTCGAAGGTGTAGCGTGGGTTCAGCAGCGAGGCGGCCAGCTCGGTCGTGAACGGGTTGCGGCTGGCCCGCCCACTGCCGTCCACGCTGCCGTTTGCGTTACCCTGGGCGATGGGGTTCGCGCTGCCGTTTGTTGGGCTTGTCTCGGCGGGTTCTGGGCTGAGGGCGAGCGTCGTCTGCTCGGCCCGCTCCGGCTCGATGAGGGGTGAGGCGGCCCGCTGCAAGGGGAGGGGCTGGACACCGAGCAGGGGCTGAACGTCCGGGGTGGAGATGACAAACCGCACCTGGACGTTGGGCGTGTCCAAAAACTGCGCCAGCAACTGTGCCAGCTTCTGGGCGTACTTATTCTCGACGAACTGGCGGGCGAACGAAGTCGGGGCGCCGAGCACAACGACCGGGGTGCTGAACGAGAGGGGCTTGAGCGGGCGCAGCCAGTTGTCAATGGTCTGCTTGTTGGAGGTCGCCGCCAGTGCCCGTAGGGTCCGCTCCCAGGCGCGGCGCAGGGCGGTCAGACTCTCGTCTTCGCCCAGCTCAAGTTGCTGGTCTTTGTGCCGGTCTTGGGACCGGTCCTGGGGCAGATTAGAGTCGGGCGTCGGGTGGCTTTGCACGGGTATCCTGGCAGCATCCGGCCCGCGCGGGGGCTTGGGACGGAAGGGAATAAAAGCAGGGGGCGGCAACTCTGGATGTCGAAATCACCGCGTTACTGCCAAGCATTATACCGCCAATCTCCCAGCCTGACAAGCCGACACCTGGCGCATTAACAGGCGCAGAGTCGCCGCTTGACGGCCGGGCGCGGGCCGTCTATAATAGAGGTATGTGCTCCCTCCGACTCGCCGCCTCTTTGTCCGCCCTCTTTGCTGCCCTCTTCATCGCCCCTCTGTCCGCCGGGCCTGCCCTAACCTCGGTGCCCGTCGGCACGGCGTTCCGGCGAGACATCGCCGCGCAGATGGGCCAGGCCAAGAACAACGTGGTGCGTGGGCGCGGTGGCTGGCTGTTCTACGCGCCCGAACTGCACAGCCAGTACGTGGGGCGGTTCTGGGGGCCGGGCGCGGCCCGCGTCAACCGTCAAATGGACCCGCGCTACGCCGACCCGCTGCTAGTCCTGGTGGACCTGCACAGGCAGCTCGCCGCGCACGGGATCGAGATGCTCTACCTGCCGCTCCCAGCCAAAGCCACCGTCTACCCCGATCTGATCAGCCGGTCCGTTCTGGTCCCGCCGGGGAAGACGCCGCCGCGCCTGGACGCCACTGATCAGGCCTTCTTCGCCGCCCTGCGGGCACAAGGCGTACCCGTCGTGGACCCTCTGCCGCTCTTCCTGGCGCACCGGTACGATGGGGGCCTCCCGGTCTTCTATCCCCAGGCGACGCACTGCTCCAGCCGGGGCTACGCCCTCGCGGCCCAGGCCGTCGCCGCCCGGTTCAAAGGGCGGGCATGGCTTGCGGCCATCCCCAAGCACTCCTATGTGACCCAGACCGGGGTCGAGATGGGCACCAGCGAACTGGGGAACATGCGGGACGGCCCGGCTGCGCCCAAGGAGCAGCAGCCGATGACGTATGTGCAGGAGCGGACGGTGGCGGGGTTCTGGCTCTTCCGCCGCCAGGCGCTGACGCCGGTGCCTGAAAACGACGCCAGCCCCGTCGTTCTGGTAGGAGACAGCAACTGCGTCGCGTTCTCGCGCCTGGGCGAAGGCCGGGGTGCGGGGCTGGCCGACCACCTCGCGCTCCAACTCGGCTTCCCGGTACAGACAGTGTCCATCTCGGGGTCCGGCGGACAGGGGGCGCTCCGAGTGCTGCGCCGCCGCAGCCCGCGCCTGGCCGGGAAGAAACTGGTGATCCTGTGCTTCACCGTCCGCGAGCTGTCGGAGGGGATGGGTTGGAAGAAAATCCCGATGTTCCCGCCGTAGGGCGGAGTCTCTACTGCTACAAGGGCGTCGCCCGCGTCACCCACTGGGGCGGCAGGTCGAACTCGTCCGTGTCGTCCACCTGCATCACCTGCTGCAAGTCCTTGTGTGCCGCGAACGGCTCCAGTTCCAGGTGCTCCCGGTCGCCCACCTTCAGGCGGGCCGCGGGCGTGAGCGACTTGCCGCGCATGACCCACTGG
>JAYTRQ010000706.1:0-9355 GCA_043746125.1 Armatimonadota bacterium
AAGATAGTTGGCTTGTTGGTGCTCTGCAGGGCGATGGACGTGTCCAGCATGGCGGCGGCCGTGACGCGGTTCATCCCGATGACCTGGATCAAGCAATCCGCATACGAAGCCAGGAGGCCGGTGTCTGGAACGGAGGTGCAGTCGGGGGCGTCAACAATGACGATGTCCGCACGCGAGCGCAGGTCATGGAACGAGGCCCCCACATCCGGCTGAGACAGGAGCAGGATGGGATTATCCACCCCCGCCCCGCAGGAGAGCGTCTGGAGGTTCTCCAAGTCTGTGTTTTGCAGTGCCGCTTCAACCGGGACGGTACCCATCAGTATCTCCGTCAGGCCGGGCGGACTCAGTTCGGCCGATCTGCGGCGGCTATCCCGGTGCAGATTGGCATCTACGAGGATGACGCGCTTCCCCGTCTGGGCGATGAAGCGGGCCATCTGGGAGGCCACAAACGTCTTGCCTTCGCGCGGGATGGCGCTGGTAATCAGAATCGCTTGCTTGTCCCCGTTCTGAGGCATTCGCTGGAGCATTTGCCAGAGGTTGACCCAGGCGAAGGAAGCGGCCTCTTGCACTTCCGGCAGTGTGCGCCCTCGCCCGGCATTCTGGATCTGGAGCCGCGAGAGTTGTGGCAGGATCGCGATGATAGGGCCGGACACGAGCTGGCGCAGTTCCGTGACGTTCCGCAGACGCTGGTCGCTCTGTTCCAGCAGGAGGGCGAGGAACACCGAACACAGCCCGCCCAGGAAGAGGCCTAGGAGAAGGTAACGCGGGAGGCTGGGTTTGAATGGCTGATCGGGCACCTCCGCGCCCTGGGTGATCTGGATGTTGCTGACGATCTTGTCTTCGTCCAGGCGGGCGGCACTGAGAGCCTGCTGAAGTCCCGTCCACTGCGACTCGGTCAGAAGGCGGTCCCGACCGAGCTGGGTCAAGGTCAGGCTGTCCTGCGGGAAGGAGACCTGCGAGTGCAACGCCTCGTCTCGGGCACGGGTTGTCGCCGTCAGGTTCGCCTGAGCGGCAGCGGCCGTGACCAGTGCCTGGTCATAGGCGTCCCGCAAGGCGCCCTGGGTCGAGAGAGAGGGGGCCTTATTCTCCACCGTGTTGGTGATCGCCGTTTTGAGCTGAGTTGTGAGCGAGGTGATCTGCGACTTGAGCTGCGGGTAGGTCGCCCCAGAAACGCTCACCGCTCCGGGATAATCAGGCCGGTACAGGGTTTGGGCAGAGGTGTAATCTGCCTGGGCCTGGGCCAGCCGCGCCTGGATGGATTGGACCGAGGCGTCGTCGCGTACACTCTGGCCTACACGGATGGCCGCCGTGGCATCCTTAAATTGTCCGCTTATGGCCGAGAGCGCCGCTTTGGCTGAGGCGGACTGCGCCTGTGCGACCGTGAGCGCCGTCTGCGTCGTCGTGAGTCGCCCGATCAGCTCGGTCTGCTGCGGCCCGGCGTCCATCATACCGCTGCGCTCCTTGTACCGTGTCTCGGCCTGCTCCGCTCGCACCAGGGCGGCCTTCGCGTGGTTGGCGCGGGCGCCCAGGCTCTCCTCGGCCGAAACGGCGTCCCGCCGCCCCAGATCTTCCTTCCACTGCTGGAATGCGTGACACACGGCGTCGGCGAGGACGGCGGCTTGTGTTGGGTCGCTGGCGGCGACGGAGACGTTTATCAGGTTGGTGTCGCGCGGATTGAAAACCGTGATGGCATCGCTCAGTTCCCCCGGCGCCACTCCTACGGTGTCGGTGGACTTACCCTCTGCCAGGGCCTTGTCCTTCAAATAAGTGATGGTGCGCTCCGCCATTGCCGGACTCTGGATCATCCCAACCTGCGTATCCACCGTCTCAAGGATAGGGGCGCTGTAGCTTGGGATGGCATTGTTGCTCGCGATCGGGGCACGCTGGAGGAGCACCATCTGGGCGTCGGCCCGCCACCTCTTGGCCGTGTGCAGGGTAAGCGTCAGGCCCAGGGCAAGACCGATGAGCGAGCCGACCAGGACCAGCCATTTCCGTCGCCACAGGACACCGCCGAGGGCGACCGCGGGCGGGGGCATATCTGTGTCGTTCTGCCTTAGCGCATTCATAGTTACTCAAGTCCTCTTTATGGGTGGAATGGTTCAGGCCGCGGCAAGGCGCACACCTAACATGTACGAGCGTGAAGCCCGACGCCGCTCCATCGTGCCCGGCGCAGGCTAACTGGAGGCCGCCGGAAGCCAGCGCTCGTGGTTCGCCTCGAATATTTCACCGAGGATGCGTTCGACGTCGTACTCCTGCTTCCAGTTGGGGTCGTGCGACTCAAATTTGCCGTTGTCGCCGATCCACCACACATGGTCGCCGATGCGGTTCTGCTCCTCGTAGGACCAGGAGAGTGGTCGCCCTGCGATCTTCTCGCAGGCGCCCACAGCTTCGAGGACCGAGCAGTTGCTGAAGCGCCCGCCGCCGATGTTGTGGACTTCCCCAGCGTGGGGCTTCTGGTGGACGGCCGCGAAGGCATGGATCAGGTCGCTGGAATGGATCGCGTCACGCCCCTGCTTGCCCTTGTAGCCGAAGATGACGCACGGCGTCCCGGTCATGGTGCAGCGCATGACATACCCCGGGAAACCATGTAGTTTGGTCGCCGAGTGCTGTGGCCCGCTCAGAGTCCCGCCCCGGAAGCAGAGGGTCGGCATGTCGAGATAGCAGCCGTATTCCTGGACCATGACGCCCGCTGCCACCTTGCCCGCGCCGAACAGGCTGTGTAGGCTCTGGTCAATGGACATGTCCTCTCGGATGCCGTTCCAGTAAGTGTGGTCGGGGGCGATCTCGCAGCGCCTCTCCTGCTTGACGAGGGGGAGGCGATTGGGTGTGTCTCCGTAGACCTTGTTGGTAGACGTGAAGATGAAGACAACTTGGGGGCAGTGCTGCCTCCAGGACGTTCGGCGTGCCGCCCGCGTTGATGTCAAAGTCTGTGAACGGCTCCCGTGCCGCCCAGTCGTGGGAGGGCTGTGCGGCGGTGTGGACGATCAGCGAGATCTCTCCGCCAAACCGGGCGAAGAGACGCATGATCTGATCTCGGTCTCTCACGTCTATCAAGTGGTGCTCGTACAACTCGCCCATCGTGTCGTGGGAGCGGGCGACGTTCCAGGCAGTGGAGGCTTCCTCGCCGAAAAAATAGCGGCGCATGTCGTTGTCTATGCCGATGACCTGCATGCCCAGCCTTCCAAAATAGAGCGCCGCTTCCGAACCGATCAGGCCGGCGGAACCGGTCACAAGACACACACTCATAATTTCATCTGCGACTCCATCTCAATCAGGCCGGACCAGCCGCCATCGGCGGGCTGAAACGAAGAGCGGAAGCGTCCTCCAAACCAGTATAGTGCAAAGTTCATGCCAAGTATCGTCTTTAGTCCGGCAGGCGGTGGCTCGGAGACTGAAAAATAGGCACTCTTAGGGAGAAGCCTAGAGGTGTACACTGTCGAATTATACCATAGAATATGGTTGCTTTCCTAAAAAGTGCCCACGAGTCATCGAGGTACCCAGGCAACGCCTTGTGCTATACTCTGTCAGCACTGCATCAGCGAGGCTCCCATGACCATCACAGAAGAAGTCGTTGACCTGCCGACGCCGAGCGGCCCGATGCGGACGTACGTGCTGCGGCCAGCCACCCAGTGCCGCCTCCCAGGGTTGGTTCTGTTCTCCGAGATCTTCCAGGTGACCGGCCCAATTCGGCGCACGGCCGCCCTACTCGCCGGCAGTGGCTACGTCGTCGCCGTGCCGGAGGTTTACCACGAGCTGGAGCCGGCCGGGACCGTGCTTGCCTATGATTCGGTAGGTGCGGAGCTGGGGAACGCACACAAAATAGCCAAGTCGCTTACGTCCTATGACGCCGACGCCCGTGCGGCCTTAGACTTCCTCAAGACACACCCTTACGGCACCGGTCGCCTAGGCGTCTTCGGCGTCTGCCTGGGCGGTGGCCTCGCCTTACGGGCGGCCATGAACCCGGATGTTCAGGCTGCTGCCTGCTTCTACGCCACCGACATCCACACGCGCAGCCTCGGCCTGGGGAGGCACGATGACACGCTGGACCGTATGGGCGAGATCAAGGGTGAGGCGCTGATGGTTTGGGGGCGGCAGGACCCGCACGTCCCGCGCGAGGGCCGGCGCCTGATCTACGATGCCATGACCGACGCCGAGGTCATGTTCCAGTGGCACGAGTTCAACGCCGAGCACGCCTTCCTTCGGGATGAAGGCCCCCGCTACGACCCTGCCGCCGCCCGGCTGGGCTACGCCCTTGCGTTGGAAACGTTTGGGCGTGCGCTGCGGGAATAACAAGCGTACTCGGCAGGGTATTCTTTGGGGTATACTACATGGAAAAGTTTTCTAACGGAACCCAAACACTTGATCGACGAAAAATGGACACTCCTCTTCGGCCTCCCCGTCATTGCGATCCTTCTCGTGATGGCGATCCGCCGTGCGCGGGCCGTCTCCTACCGCATCCGCGAGGTGCGTGAGGAGATGGCTCGCAATCCGCAGGACCCCTACATGGCCCTCGCGCAACTGATGAATGAAAAACCGGAACGAAAACCAGGAACACGGGGGCGACGGGATGGCTAAAGGCGTGACCGATCGTCAGCAGGAAGTCTTCAACTTCGTGGTGGGCTACATCGAGGACAAGGGCTATCCGCCCACTATCCGCGAGATGCAGCTTGGCCTGGGCATCGGGTCGTTGCGTGGCGTCACGATCCACCTGGACGCCCTGCAAAAGAAGGGCTATCTGGAACGGCTTTCGTCCGAGAACGGCCCGCGGACTGCGCGGGGCATCCGCATCCTGGCCCGTCCGCACCCCCGTGCCAAAGATGAGGAGGACGGCCTGCGCCGATTGCCGCTGATCGGGACCATCGCGGCCGGGACACCTCTGCTGGCGAACCAGAACATCGAGGACATTATCGCCGTCCCGCATCTGCTCCTGCGGATGAATGCCCCCGACTGCTTCCTGCTCCGAATCCAAGGGGACAGCATGAGCGGCGCACACATCCTCCCCGGCGACCTGGTCGTCATCCAACCTCAGGTCACGGCCGAGAACGGCGACATCGTTGCCGTCCGCATCGGGGAGGAGGCGACTGTCAAGAAGTTTGCCCGGCATGGCAACCGGATCGAACTTCAGGCGCAGAACCCCAATTACGCTCCCATCCCTCTGCGGAAGGCCGACAATGCGGCTGTCATCGGCAAGGTCATCGGCCTCCTGCGCGGCTATGACCGGTGAGAAGTTCCCCGTGAGGTGTGAACCATGCCCGACCCAGACGCATTGAGGCAGATTTACAACGCCTGCGATCCCTACAAGGCGGCCACGGGGCAGTATTATCTTGACTGTGGCGAGGAGGACAATCCCTTCACCCCCACCGTACCTTGGTACGCCTTCAACCCCATCGTGCGCGAACTGCAAAAGTTCAAGTCCGCCCGGACTGCTCAATCCAAATTAGCGCCATGAGTGAGAACTTCATCCCAACTGCTGACCCCTTCGATCTCGCCACTCTGGACGAAGAGACTGAGTTGCTTGCCCTTGCGAGCGCCCTGCGGCTGGCCGACGGCTTTCGCCTGCTCTTCGCCAGGTGCAACCTGCCAAGTCAGCGCACCCGCTTGGTGACAAAGCTGGAAGCGCAGTTTCCTCCGGGCGCAATCGTCGAAGTCCGCCTGACCGAGCCGGTCCCGCATCTGTTGGACGTCCTCCGAGAGAGACTGGACGCCCTCAATCCTCGTGCTGTCTTCGTCTCCGGCTTGGAACATTCCCTTCCTGTCGCCGCTGAGGCGGAAAACACGTCCTTTGTTGCGAACCTGAACAGTTCCCGCAACTCGTTCGCCATTGCCTTCTCCTGTCCTCTAGTGTTGTGGCTGCCTGAGTACGCGCTGAACGCCATTGTCCGTGGCGCTCCAGATTTTTTCTATCTGCTCTGGCACCTATTTCTTCGCCGCTACCCCGAAAGAAACCGTGGCTCTCTTTCAAGCGTCTAACTTAGGTGAGCCATGGCAGCTTGCCAGTCTCTCCCACCAAGAGAAACTGGAGAGATGCGAAACGATCGAAAGTTTGCTACAAGATTATCTTGCTCTGCCTCCCAAACATCGCGATTACCCTGCTGAGGCCCAGCTATTGGAACGGCTTGGTCATCTGCACATCCTTTCAGGGCAATAGGCTAAGGCAGAGCAAGAGTTTCGGCAGATATTGCCATTCATTCGCGGCTTTGGGGATCGCCAGGGCGAAGCAGCAACGGTGGAAAACCTCGCAGTTATCTATCAACATCAAGGGCGTTGGTCTGAGGCGGAGCAGGCGCATGGGCAGAGTTTGGAGATCAGTCGTGAACTGGGTGACCGTCACGCCGAAGGGGCGACTACCGGGAATATTGGGATCGTGTACCACGGTCAGGGGCGCTGGTCTGAGGCGGAGCAGGCATTTAGGCGGAGCCTAGAGATTAGCCGCGAGCTGGGGGATCAGCGATGTGAGGGAACTGCCCTTGGTAACCTGGGTGGCGTTTACAAGCAGCAAAATCGGATGGTGGACGCGGAAGAGGCGTTCAGACAGAGTTTAGAGATCAGCCGTGAGCTAGGTGACCGACAGGCCGAAAAGGTAACAAACTTGAACCTGGGCAATGTGCACCAAATGCAGGGGCGCTGGTTTGAGGCGGAGCAGGCATATCAACAGAGCCTGGAGATCAGCCGTGAATTGGGCGACTCTTTGGATGAGGGGTTAGTGCTGGGAAATATTGCCCTAGTCAAAAATGCGGAAGGTCACCTTGAGGAGGCCATAAGCCACGGACGATCTGCTATAAAAGTTCTGATGGGTACCGAAGATAAAGTACTGTTGACTCAGATTCAAAATCTTGTAGAAGATTGGGAGCGATTAAAACCAGACGCGCCACAGTCTGTCGTTGCGTGCGCTGAGGCCTAACGAGATCATGCCAACCTACGTGACGAAAATACGGCCTCTGCAAACTGCCGTCCTGGCTGTTCTGGCTGCGATGCTGGCCGGCTGCTTTCATCCGTCCGCACCTGCCGTGCCGCCGAGCCAGACAGTAAGCGGCATGACCATTACGCTTTTGGCCGTGCTGCCCGCGCACACTGGCGATAACACGTTTGTCGTGACCCTCAAAGACGTCGCATCCGGGGCGCCTATCGGCAACGCTAATCTCACGGCAACGCCTGAAATGATGTCTCCGCGCCTGCCAGGTACGCCCACAAGTGGGCGGGCGCAAGGCAACGGCATGTACAACGTCCCTATCCGTCTCGCCGTCGCCACTCGCTATGATATCGTGCTGCACGTCGAGCGCACCGGTCACCTCGCCGCCGCCGCCTCGTTCCCCGTCGAAGCCGCCCAATAACCCTGTAGGAGAACTTTATGGTCGAGATCGAAGCCCGCTATGATGGGAACAAGAAGTGCTCTCTGTCACATCAGGAGGGGGCAGTGCTTCACACGGACGCCCCCAAGGACATTGGAGGCGAGGCGAGTGCGTTCAGCCCGACCGATCTGGTCGCCGCTGCCCTGGCCTCCTGCGTCCTCACCACGGTCGCCATGTACGCCGAGCGGCATGGCCTGGATTTGAGCGGCATGACGGCTCACGTCAGCAAGGAAATGAACCCTAGCCCCCGCCGGATTGGCCGTCTGCCGCTCCTCGTCCGGCTCCCGGCTACCGTGCCGGATGCGATGCGCCCGGACTTGGAGCGCGTCGCCCATAGTTGCCCCGTCCACGCCAGTCTGCATCCGGACGTGGACGCGCCCATCGAGATGTGGTACGAGTAGTCTGCCTACGGCCTTATCGCCGCCCGGAACCGTTGCGGCGACACCCACCGCGTCTGGTACGTCATCCAATCTGCCCGGTGTGCCTTGTAGATCGGGTCGTCTTGGAGGCGACCCGGCGGAACGTTGTAGGTGGGCCGGCTGTGGGCGGGCAGCGGCAACACGGTCCGGGAGAAGGCCGTGTTGTAATCTCCATCCTTCACCCAACCATCCCCAATCAGAACGTAGTCCCGCGTCCATCCGGCCGGCGGGGGCGGTGGGGCCGTGAACCGTAGGGTCATTTCATCCCCGGCGTTCATAATCACGTACCGGTCGTCCGTCCGTGCCAGAAGCTCGCGGACATCCCCGTAGCGCGTGTAGTAGCCTTCCAAATCGAGCCAGCGTGGGGCTGCTCCGCCTAATTGCGAGTAGTCGGGCAATTCTGGCGACGATGCATTGGCCTGATGTGTCACCGAGAAGCCCCGGTAGCGCAGGATCGCCCTCCCCAGCGCTAAGGTCTGCGTCCGAAGCGGCGTCTTAGGTAAGGCTTGGCTGGTCCCCAAAAAGTCCCAATAGATCTCCAGGTTGGTCCTCAGGCGTACCTGGCGCGGCAGGCCCGGCCGCAGCAGGCCCGAGAGGTCAATCAAGACCGTCTTGTTTTTGCCCTCCGGGAAACCAAGGTGAGGCTTGGCGACGGCCCAGCCGCCCTTGCCGTTGGGCACTTCCAGGCTCAAATCGCGCGGTGGCGCGTGATGCCCCTGGCCCAAGGCGACGTTGATGGAGCTGTCGGTCGGGTGAATCCAGCCGATGCCCACGAGCCAGACCGGGGTACCCTGTGCCGTGTCTGGGCCGAGGTCCAGCGTCACCCAATGATCCCGCGTCACGCCCTGGTAGTCTCCTCGTCCGAACGTATCCAGATACTTCCCGTCCCGAGCCGATACGAGGGCCGTGACATCCTGCCCCCGATCATCCACGGCACGGGTGACCGGCCTGGGTGGCGTCATAGGCCGGACGGCCAGGGGTGGGGGGGGGATGGCGAACCGCTCGTCCACGTTCACGTCTGTGCCGATGGGATGGTCCACGGTCATCAAGGCAACCTGGTCGAAGAAATGTGTCTCCCACAGGTCGGCCGTGATCCTCAGATTGTAGAATCCGTCGCGGGCCTTGAGCTGGTCTCCTCGGATTTTCACCCAATCCCGCGTTTGTATGACCCCGGCTGTGTTCTGGGCATTGATCCGCAGGCCGAGCGGCGAGCGCCAGATAAAATCGGTGACGAACTTCATTCCGGTCCCGTCGTCGGCGAAGAGCCAGGGGCAGGAGCCTTTCAGTCGCTCCGGTGCTTCGGCCATTTGGTCCGCCTTCAGCTCGAACTCGCCCTGCGGGCTGCCGTTCGGCCATAGGATGCGGATCGCGTCCGCTTTTTTGTATTCGCCCAGCCCGAAGTGCGTCACCGGTCCGGACACCAATTGGTTCTCGTAGAGCAAGCCCGCCCGCAGGCCGATCTCGCCGCCGACCCCATAGGTGTTGTTGCGCTTGTCGCCCTGAGAGGCCGCCCGCAGGCGGACCTCCTGCCAGGCGTAGTCCTTGCTGCCCGTGTTGACGAGACGCATCGGCTGACCTTTGCCGTCC
>JAYTRQ010000707.1:0-3002 GCA_043746125.1 Armatimonadota bacterium
AGCCGGTCTAGCCCCAGCGCCCGGCGCACCGCGCCAACCTCCTCGACAAACAGCGGCACTTCCCACAGGGCGGGGTTATGGGGATGGTCGGAAAGTCCACAGCCGAGTTGATCGTAAAAGATGACCGGGCGGCCCGTCGCCGCCAAGGCCGCGATCGGCTCCAGGTAGTCGTGGGCCGCGCCCGGCCCGCCGTGCAGCACCAAGACGGGGAACTTGCCGGGGGCAGCCGTATCGCCGGCGATCCCGTACCAGTCCGTAAAGCCGCGAAAGGGCAGCCGCCCTTCGCGGAGGGAAATGGGTTCATCGGAAACGGACATGGGGCGTTCTCTTTCAGATGTTTTGCGGATATTTTCCGGGAAGTTCGGCGCGCGCCGGCCTCATTCCTGCTTCTTTACAATACAATCTGGGGCCATTCAGTTTTCGCCCCCAACTTTGGGGGAATCCTCTCCCTGGCCCGGTTCGGATCCTATCCCTGGCCCGTTCACGTTCGTTCCGGGCCTGTCCCTTCCCTCGGAGGGAAGGGCTTTGGAACAGAGCGGAGGGCAGAGCGCGCGGGTCCAGCGTCTCGGCCAGGGCGAACGAGTCGTCTGAGCAGTCAACATTGTGTTGCCTCAGAGGTGGTATCTACTCTCGCTCGTTGCCGGGTCTTAGAACGCACCCATCCCCACGCATCCACAGCATCGCCACGCTCAACAACAGCACCACGGCTCTTTTGCGGGCCGGCGGCGCAAAGCCTAGCGGTGCAGCACGTAGGCCGACAAAGGTTCCAAAGTCAGGACTCGGGCGGCCGGTGTAAGTGGACGGCCTCCGTTGAGGGCCAGTTTCCAGTCACCTTCCGGCAGAGTCAGGGAGGCCGGGGACGTGCCGCCGTGGAAGACGACGAGGAGATGCGCCCAGGAGTCGCCGACGCGAGCGCCATCAAGCGTGAAGGCGACGGTCTGGGGCGGGAGGCCGCCCGCGTCAAGCCAGGCCAGCGTCCCGGCCACCTCGGACCGTGTCGCCAGCCGGAACGCGGGGTGGGCGCGGCGCAGGGCGATCAGGTCCCGGTAGGCGTCGGACACGGGGGCGAAGGCGAGGCCGTGCCTCCAGTCGAAGCGGTTGACGGCATCGCCGGCGTTGTAGGAGTTGGCATTGCCCCCTTTGGTGCGGCCCATCTCCGCCCCGCCTTCCAGGAACGGGACGCCCTGACTGAGCAGCACCATCGCCCCGGCCAGCGTCAGGGCGCGGCGCTGCAAGGCCGGGCCGGCGGTCGGCAGGGTGGCCTGGATCTTGTCCCACAGGGTCTGGTTGTCGTGGACCGACACAAAGTTGACGGACTCGCCGGGGGCGTCAGCAAAGTCCGGGGAGCCGGAGAGGACGGTCTGGAGGTCTGCCGTCGGCGTGTGGCCGCCGAGCGCGAAGCCGGGGGCGGTGCCGTCCGTATCCCCACGGACAGCCTGGCGGAAGTTGTCGTTGAAGACCCCGATGCCCAGGCCGCGCTGTGCGCCCTTCCCGTAGCGGGGGGCACCACTCCCGGCCCACGGCTCGCCATACAAGAGCGCGTCCGGGCGGGAGCGATGCAGGGTCGCGGCCAGGGCGCGGACCGTTGCCGGCGTGAACACCCCGAGCAGGTCGAACCGGAACCCGTCCACGTGATAAGCGCTCTGCCAGAACAGCAGGCTGTCCAGGATGAACTTGCGGACCATCGGGTGCTCATCATCCACGGTATTCCCAACCCCGGTGTCATTGAGAAACCGCCCGTCCGGCCCGGTGCGAAAGAAGTAGCCCGGCACGGTCGCCTGGAAGGGGGAGTCGCCGCCGGCGGTACCCGTGTGGTTGTAGACCACGTCCATGACCAGCCCCAACCCGGCCCGGTGAAGCCCCAGGGTCATGGCCTTCACGTCGCGGATCGTGCGGAGCGGGTCGGGGGGGTCGGAGGCGTACTGCCTTTCCGGCACGTCGAACAGGTGCGTCCCGTAGCCCCAGGCGTAGTCGCGGGCAGTCGCGGGGTTGAACGACTGGAACGGCATGACCTGGACGTGCGTAACGCCCAGCCGGCGCAGGTAGTCCAGGCCCGTGGGCGCGTTCGTGCCGGGCACGCGCGAACCCGGCGCGACCAGGCCCCGGTAGGTTCCACGCAGGGGCGGGGGCAGCCCGACCGACGGGTCGCCGGTGAAGTCACGCAGGTGCAGCTCGTACACCACGGCGTCGGTCGGGTGGGCCAGGGCAGGCGGCGTGTCTTTCGACCACCCCGGTGGGTCCGTCTGCGCCCAATCCACCACGACGGACCGCCGCCCGTCCGCGCTCGCCGCCCGGCAGTAGACGTCGGGGGTGATGCGGGCCACGCCCCCGCAAGTCAACCGGTACTGGTAGAAGACGCCGTGCAGATCGGCCGACACGGCCGCGGCCCAGACGCCGTTCCTCTGGCGGCGCAGAGTCAGAATCCGGGAGGGCGGACCAGACGCCGAGGGGTACAGAAGAAGGTCCACGGCCGACGCGACGGGGCTCCAGACTTTGAACCCCGTCCCATGCAGCGCGGGCCGGGCGCCAAGGTCGTCGCCGGGGTAGAAATACTGCGGGTCGTCCAGCGCATCGCGGGGTACGAGGGGGCGCGAGGGAGTGCCCCTGTACTGAACGGAGAGAGGCCGCCAGATGTCGTCCGGCCCCAGCCGCCGGCCCAGAGACAGGCGCAGGTGACGGCTGACCGTGCGGGTAGCCTCCCTCACGGGGAGCGGGCCGGTGGGAGGCGGGACCTGAGCGGGCGCGTCCAGCGAATTAAGGATGGTGCGCCGTTTGAAGTCCGCCTCCACGCGGACCAGTGCGCCGCCGGCGGGGACGGTGAGGGACAGATTCGCGCCGCCGCGCTCAAAGCCCCGTCCGTAGTTCTCGTCCCAGGTGCCGCCCCGCGCGACCTTGTACTCGTAACGGCCGGCAGGGAGGCGAGCGACGAGGGCGAAGAGGCCAGGACGGATCTCGCGCATCCGGGTGGTCAGGCCGTTGGGCTGCCAGTCCGTCCCACCGAG
>JAYTRQ010000708.1:0-3001 GCA_043746125.1 Armatimonadota bacterium
CGAGGGCTTTCACGTCTGCTGAGAGGCCGCCGACACCTGCGGACAGCCTCGAAAGTGCGCTATGGTGCTGTTGACAAATATAGATGCAATCGCCCTACCTAGATACCTTGGAGGATGCGGATGATCTGGACTCGGCGGACTCTGAGGCCAGCCTTGAGAGGAGTGGTCGCTCCCTAGACATTGGCAGGTTTTGGCACGTACTCCATTATCTGCTGACAGGTGAGGACAAGATGGACGACACTGAGGTTCCCCCGCCTTTGGGCAACGTTGTCCTGGGCGGCGCAAAAACGAAATGGGAGGCTACTTACGGCATGGTGCGCTACTTAACCCCGGAGGAGGTCAAGAGCGTCGCGTCTGCGCTGGAAGGGATCAGGGAGGAGGACTTGCGCCGCCGCGACCCAGCCACGCTTGACGCTAAACTTTATTCCCATCACGGGGCCTGGTCCGTGGAGACTTTGGAGATGGTGGTAGACGTGTTCACTCAAGTCCGAGATTTCTTCTCGGAAGCCGCGCTTGGGGGCGATGTGGTGCTACTTTCGTCCGATTAGCCGAACGACAAAACGACGGAGGCCGCTCCGTCTCCTCCAAAACGTCGTTAAGTCTAACAAAGAAGGGGGCGCACCGGATGGGGCGCCCCCTTCTTTTGTGACCCGGTAGGTCAGCGGACTTGCCAGAGGTGGACGGTGCCGTCTTCACCGGCGCTTGCCAGAAGCCGCCCGTCAGGGGAGAACGTGATGGACACGATGGGGCTGGACAAGGCCGTTTGAGCGGAAAGCCGCTTCCCCGTGCGCCGGTCCCACACCAAAAGCTCGCCGTGCGGTTCGCCCTGGTTTCCGCCACCGGTCACCAGCCACGGGCGGGTCGGGGAGAAGGCGGCGTCGCTGACCGTATGGTGAGGGCCGCTCAGGAGGCACAGACGCTTGCCGGTCCGGGTGTCCCAGAGGGCCGCCGGTTCAGGATGCGGGTCGTCCGAGAGGCCGGTCAGGAACGCCTTCCGGTCTGGCGAGAACGTCAAGGCCCACGCTCGGTGCGACAGGGGGTGTGTCGCCAGAATCTTGACCGTCCCGGCGTCCCAGGTACGTTCAACCGGATGTGCTTCATCGTGGTTGTCACCGATTATCTGCTGTCCATCGGCGGAGAAGGCGGCGTCGAATCCTCTGCTTCTGGGCAGGGTGCGCCGCTTGCCTGACCGCAGATTCCAGACCTGCACGTTGGACTCGTCGCCTGACTCGTACGTGTTGCTTCCCCCGACCAGAAGGCGACCGTGCGGAGAGATTTCAATACCGCCCACGTACTCCCCGGAGAGAACCCGCACAAGGCAGCCCGTGTCCACGTCCCACAGCCTCACCTTGTCGTCACAGGCGTAAGCGACTGTCCGGCCGTCCGGCGCGAACGAAACACCCGCGACGTTCCAGTCGTCACGCGGGTCACGGAGGGTGCGGCGCAACTTCCTGGTCAGACAGTCCCATAAGCGGACGCAATCAGGGGTGGCCCAATCGCCTCCGCCGGTCGCCAGAATTTTGCCGTCGGGGGAGAAGACGACCGAAGAGACGGTCTGGTGCCGGAAGGTGTGTAGGAGGGTTAAGGCCTGCGCGGCGGCGGGGTGCGCCGCCGCGAGGAGGATGAAGCAGAGGCAAAGCCGAAGGCTGGAGGCGCGGGGCGTCACGCCGCCATCCCGCCCGGCCCCAACGGCCGGCCCGGCGCGGGACTCTCGTCATCGGTGACGACTTCGATCTCGACGGCCTGGTAGAGCTTCACGGCGAAGCCGTCTTCCAGCATGGCGTCGCGGACGCCCAGGGCGATCTCTAAATCTTCGCAGACCTCAAAGGCCACGTCCTCGCCGGCCTCGCCGACGACGATGTACGTCTCTTCCTCGTCGTCCTCCATGCCGCCGCCCTGGTCGAGAAGGGTGAGGGGGACCGGCGGGGCCTTGCGCTGGGCGTTCCCGCCGCCTCCGTGTCCGCCTCCATTGCCGCCGTTTCCATTGCTGGGGTTGCGTGCCATCGGTCTATGACTCCTTTAGTGTTCTGATTATTCGACGCCATAGGGCGCATCGGGATCGGTGTTGGGCTTCTGCGGCACGGGCTGGGAGGGACGGCCTTCGGACCCGGAGAGCAGGCTGACGATCAGGCGATTGAAGGCCTGCGCCTGCTCATCGTGCGGTAGCAGGCCGCTCTTGTCGAACACGGTCAACTCGGCGCGGGTATTCGCGGCCAGGAACGCCTCCGCGTCGGACAGGGGTGTCAGACGCGCCTCGCGGCCCCAGACGATTCGCAGGGTCTTCTGCGTGAGTGTGGGGAAGACCACGCTGACGTCGCGGTTCAGGTATCCGCTGAAGAACGACGGTGGGGCGTTCTGAGCGCCGTACTGGTGGGTCGCCGTCGAGTAGTGGTCCAGCAGGGCGTCGTCTACGTACGATGGATCAAAGTAAGTCTCGTTCATCAAATAGTGCCGCAGGAAGGGCAGGGACGAGAGGCTGTTGTGGATCGTCGTGCCCAGCAGGGGCGTGTGAGTCAGGGCGTAGAGGGCCTCAGACTGCGCGTCGGGCGCTTTCGCCAGGTGCTGGAAGCCCGTCGGGCAGACCAGAACCAGGCTCTGCACAAGGTCCGGCTGATCGTGCGCGGCCTGGATCGCATAGGCCGAGGCCAGCGACGACGCGACTAGGGCGCACGGTTCTTTGACGACTTCGCGCAGGAACTGGTTTAACTGCTCCACGTACTGTTCGGCCGTATAACGGATACGCGGCTTGTCCGACAGACCGAAGCCCAGCCAGTCGGGGGCGTAGACGTTGTAATGCTCAGACAGGGCGCCGAAGTTCTTGCGCCACTCGTGCCCGGATGCGCCCATGTAGATGCCGTGCAGCAGGACCACGGGGAGGCCCTGGCCCTGGCGGGCGTAGAAGACGTCGCCGGAGGGGCCGGGCCAGAAGCGGCCTTCGCCGCCCAGGGCGTTGCCGAGCGCCTTGGCGCGGGAAAACACGGCGTTGTTGGCGAGGGCCAGG
>JAYTRQ010000709.1:0-9341 GCA_043746125.1 Armatimonadota bacterium
TCTGCATACCCTAATCATAGAGGCTGAGACGGATTCTGTCAAGCCGTCTCAGCCGCCGGAGTGCATTCCATCGGCCCCGACTTGGGCGACGTTCTACAATGGCATTCAGCCTTCCAGGCCGCCCACTTTGAACGCCTCGTCGCCCAACACCCGAGACAGACCTACGCCACTGAAAACGGCCCCCAGCACGAGCCGCATCCCCGTGTCGAACCACAAGACGTTGAGCGTGTCCGAGCGCGGGCCATTGTCAGGCTGGAGTCGGTCGTGCAGGACTGAGACCCGGTCGCCTGTGCGGTAGCCTCAGATCATGCCGTCCTGCGGGTAGTCTATTACCTCGCCGGACTCAGCCGTGAACCGGATCTGTGGATGAGACCCACCCGTTTTCAGCCGGGAAACGATGCCTGGCGCTCATGCGGCAGCGCGGATGAAACGGGGCGTGGCAGACACTTCAGCGCCCGCGCCGAGGCCAAGGCCCGATCCGACCAGTGCGAATAATCCGCCTACGAGACGTGCTGGCAGGTCATTCGCCCGCACGGTACCCGGCATTTGTCCTCCAACGGGACAGCCCCAAAGAACGGCCAGAGTTTTGCCAATCGGCCGCGTCTGCTCGCCCAAAGGGGAGGTCGGTCAATTCGAACTGCGCTAGGTCCTCAGCCCGTAGCCGATCCCCCGCCTTGTTTCCAGCAGCTCCCCCGCCCCCGACATCGCGGGCGCACCCGCCAGACAGGTCTATGACGAGGTTTTGGACGACCAAGGTATCACTCGAACAGATGTGGCGCTGGCGGAAAACCAGTAGGGAGAGGCGGGCCAGCGCCTCGCCAGGGGCGTAGGGTGGCAACAGGAAGTCATCGGTATAGGCGGGCCAGTCCGGCTGGAGCAGGTGGCCGACGTGGTGCAGGGGCAGGCAATCGGGGGCGGTTGAGAGGTCGGCCAGCAGGATGTCCGGCGGCCGGCCCGCGAAGACGCGGCAAAGATCGTTGATCGCGTCGAGGCCGTGGTGGAGCGGCATCCGCCCGACAGCGTAGCCGCCTTCCGGAGGGCGCCGGCCAGGGAGGAGGCCAGGCCGCCTTTGTCATTGGGGGCAAGGATCAGGACGTTCAGCATAGCGACGGGACGCTTTCGGGAGAAAGCCAGCTGCGTCAATGCATCGGATTCTTAGGAGTCGGAGTCTTAGGAAACGAGAGTGTTCCGCGTCAATGGGGAGATGCATTGTGGCACGGAAGGGGGGGAGGAGTTAACCCCGTATGCCTGATAGAACGGGCGGCCACGTCGGAGAAGTCATCCCTTGCTCTGCGAATCCCGGTAGCGCAGCAGTTCCAGCGACAGGAACATGGGGTCTAGGTCTACGACACCCTTGAGGCGCTCGATGGTCTTGGACAGCATCCGCTCCTGGGCATCGTCGCGCGGCGCACCGGGCGGCGGCATGAGGACGTCCATCGTGTCCGAGATCATCCGGATGGCTTCCAACACGTACTGAGCCTGCCCGTGCGGATACTTAATGAACGGTGCGTTTTTGTAGCCGTGGGACAGGCGCTCGTTCAGCTTTTCCCAAGTCTGGTTGACTTCGCGCGTTGGGGCAGGCGCCGCATTCGCCGGACGTGGACCGGCAGGGAATGGGGTCGCCGGCTGGGGTTCCGCTGGGGGCGGCGGTGCGGGCGCGGCCGCTCTCATCGTGGCGTGCGCGAGGGGAGGAGGTGGCGGGGCCGGGACGTGTGCGTGTGCATGTGCAGGCGGTGGAGGCGGGGCTGGGGCCGCGGTGGTTTCCCGCGCCTTTTGGGCCTGCCAGTCGGCTACCGTTTCCCCCTGGACCAGCCGAAAGGCAAGGATACGGCCGGTAACGTTCCGCAGCGCTTCCTCGATAGCCGTAGAGGCCTGATCGTCCTGCAAATGGCTCGCCAGATACTCGTCCTGCTTGGGCAGCGCCACCACGAAGTAGTTACCGTCTAGGAGGAGGGGCCGTGTCGCCTGCATCGCCAGCCAGACGGTCGGGACGGCTAGGTCCCGCCGGACAACGTCAAAGGTTTGGGTCCAAATCTCATTCAGTTCCATTAGTGTCTCTCCTCCTGCGTGTGCTATAATAAAAGCACCCTGATTTTTATTTCCCTCTGGAGGACCGCATGATCATCCCGGAAGTCGCCCCCCAACTCACCTGCGTGGCGGGCAACGATGGCTTCGTCTACGAACTGCTGCTGCGTGCCGAGGAAGGCAAGCCGGACGTCACCAAAATCCGCATCGGGCCTTACCTCTTTCGCCCGGACTATCAGCCCAAACCGCTCTTCCTGGGCCTGACGTCGGGCGGCCCCGAGTCGAGCTTCTGGATGCATAAGAGCGCCCCGCGCGGCTGGTCCCGTCTGCACTGGGAGGTGGCTGCCGATGAAGTGGGTTCGCCGACCTATCTCGTCTCCACGGGCGCCCTGGCGCCGGGCACGCAGGGCCTATTTCGCTTCATCTCGTTCTTCCCCCCCGGCGGACTCCGGGCCGGCCTGGAAGTCTACCGGGGACTGGAGCATCGGGATGTCGGCGTCACCGGCCCGAACTATGAGAAGTTCCTGCGCGGCGAACACGAACACTGACGGCTGCCAGCAGAACGGCGCAGAATCCAACGAACCAGTCGCCCCAGCGGACAGAGGGCGTGATTGTCGCCCGTGACTCTACGGGCGCCCAAACGACGGCCTTCTGGAACAGGCCCGCCTCCGTCAGCACCCGTCCCGTCGGGTCTATGACTTGTGAAACGCCCGTGGCTGCACTGCGGACTAAGTAGCGGTCCGACTCGGCGGCCCGGACAGCGGCGATGGCCGAATGCTGCCGGGCCGCCGCCGTGCGCCCGAACCAGGCGTCGTCGGTGGAGACCACCAGAAGACCTGCCCCCCGTTTGACCTGCTCCTGAGTCAGCCGGGGGTAAGAGGACTCAAAGCACAGAACCGTGCCGATCTTGCCAACGATCGGGCCGCCGTCCAGCAGCGGCTGCCTGTCCGCCCCACGCTTCATGTCGAATGTCGTGACGTGCAGACTCTCCAAGAACGGCACCCCGCGCCGCCCCGGCGTGAACTCCCCGAACGGCACGAGTTGCCGCTTCTGATAGCTCCCCGTGACATTTCCATGTAAGTCCATTAAGAATAGACTGTTGGCGTTTTTGCGCTCCCTGGCGTCGTATTCCACCGCACCGACGAGAATCGTCTGCTTGTTTCGGACCGCCTCCGCCGCCACTTGAGCACCTGGCCCGAACCCCGTCTGCAAGTACCCTGGAAAGGCCGTTTCGGGCCACACGACCAGACGCGCCTCATGAGCGGCGGCCACGCGGCCCTGGCCTTCAAACGTTTGCAGGACACGATTCTGATAGGCTGGGTCCTGATTGACGTTCTGGTTGATGTTCCCCTGAAGCGCGGCGGCGACGAACGTGGGCCTCAGACGTTCGGAGCGGATGGTCAGGAAGCCGTATAGCAGTGTCGTGGCAAGGAGGGCCGCAGTAAGGAGGGGGAAGAGGCGATCAGCAGGGCGGGCAGCCCCCGCCCGTAGGCCATCGCCATTCCCTGCCTGTCTGGGTGCAATCACCTCTGCCAGCGCGACGTTCACCAGTACGATCAGGAACGCCAGGCCCCAGATGCCGGTCATCTTGGTCACCTGCAAAATCGGCAGCGCGAAATGCTGCGTGTACGCCAGATCGCCCCAGCCCAGGGCCAGCGTCCCTGACTGCCGCCACCACTCCACGACGGCCCACAGCGCTGGGACGCCCAGGCGCCAGGCCCACGGATTGGGCCGCTGCCGCAGCCATTGCGCCCCTAGCGCCCAGACGCCGAGGTAAAAGGCCTGGTAGGCCGTGACGAGCGCCCAGCCGACGACGCTCAGGGCCGGGCTGATAAGGTGGGCGGCGAATACGCCCACCCAGTAGGCCATGCCGCCCAGGTAGAACACGCCCAGTGTGAAGCCGTGCCAGAAGGCTGTGCGCCCGCGCCGGAGTGGGAACAGGCGCAGGAATGGAACCAGGCCGATCCAGGCCAGCCAGCCCCAGTCCAAATGGGGCAGGGCGCCCGCCAGCAGCAGGCCGGACAGGGCGGTCCAGGCGAGGGAGGTCCCTCCGCCCCAATTCAGGGGAGCCGGATCAGGACCCGGATGCGAAGAAGGGCGGCCACGGGGGGCCGTCCCTACGCGTCCTACTCCGGCTCCCCCTGAATTGGGGGTGGGGGGGCTGACTGGTATATTTGTTGTCAAGGGGAAACGAAACCTGCTATAATGACCGCATGAAGATGCAGAACGTCCCAAAACCGTTTCTGGCGGCTGCCCTGCTGCTCCTGCCCACCGGCTGCGCTAAAGCGCCCGGCGGCTCGACCGTTAGCCCAGGGCAGGGGACGCAGGTGATCGTCACCATGACGGTGGCGGGGACCATCAACCCGAACTACTACTACTACGTCCTCTTCAACGTAAACAACTCCCCCGGCCCGACCGGCACCGCGCCCGTGCCGGTCGTCACCGTACGGGACACGGGTGGGAACGGGTTCGCGGCGGGGGCCTTCACGAACTACGTCGAGTTCAACCAGAGCGTTCCAGGGGGCGCGGGGGTCGGTGGGACGAACGTCGGCTTTTACGGCATCAGTTCTGATCTGCTGACACCCTCCTACATCGGCTCCTCGTCACCCTATTTGGTTCAGGCTCAAGTCAACGGCAACACGCTCTCGTTCCAGATCCCACTGGCGCAGCTTGCAACGCCCAGCGTTGCGGCCGGCAGCATCAACAGCCTGCAAATTAACCTGGTCACGACCAACCTGGTCACGTCCAACCCGAGCGCCCCGCAGACCAAAGTCTTTGACGCCCTGGGGCAGACCAACCAATTGGGCGGCCTGAACAACCCGATCACCATCCAGGTGGGCACGTCCGGCATTTACAACAACGCCTCGGTGCAGAATGAAGCGGCCGGGGACGTCACCGAATATGTGAACGGGCAGCCGGTCACGGCGACAAGCGCCAACACGCCCGGCGTCACCACACCGGACCTGGATATCACGGACTGGAGCGTCCAGATCCGGTGACGGGCGTTCGGGCTAACCCCTGAATTATACCCGACGACGCCCAAGAACTTCCCATGCTCAAGACGATGGACCGGTATCTGCTGGGTGAGATGGTGCTGCCGTTCGTCGGCGGCATCCTGCTCATCGTCGTCATGCTGGTCGGCAACACGCTGTTCCCCTTGATCGAGGAGATCGTCCGCAACGGCATCCCCGCCTTGGTCGTCGCCCGACTGATCGCCTACAACATTCCCGTCTTGATCCCCTTGACGCTGCCGCCCGGCGTCGCCCTGGCGTCCGCCTGGGCCGTCAACCGACTGGCCCGCGACTCGGAGATCACGGCCATCCGCATGGCGGGCGTGTCCCTGTGCCGCCTGTTCCTGCCCATCTTCCTCCTGGGTGTCTTCGCCAGCGCGGCGTCGTTCCTGGTCGGCGACCGCGTGGTCCCGGCCGCAGAGCGCGAGTTCCAGAAGACTCAGGGGCAGATGTTCGCGTACGCCCTGCAAGCGTCCCCGACCGTTGCGGCCAACAAAGTCTTCACGTTCCAGGACTACTCATTCCACATCGGCGAGATCCGCAAGGACCCGACGGGCAAGGCGGATCGGCTCCAGCTTTACGGCCTGACTATCTTCGAGAACCCCGCGAATCTGAATTCATTCCCGACCCTGATGACAGCCAAGAGCGCCGACTACGACCGGGACGTCTGGACCCTGCATGACGCCCATGTGATCACGATCGACAGGGCCGGCTTCGTCAGCACGGAGGCTTCCGCCAAGAACATCACGCTGAACCTGCAAGTCCCTCTGGCGAGCCTGGCGCAGAGCGCGGCGGACACACCGGACGAACTGACGATGGCCGAGTTAGGGGCGCAAATGAAGGCGCTGGCCCGGACGGGTCAGGACAATACGGCGGTCGCGTTCAATTACTACGCCAAACTGGGCCTTCCCCTGCTCTGCTTTGCTTTTGCCCTGTGCGCCCCGCCACTGGCATTGCGCTTCGCACGGGCCGGCGCCTATATGGGAATCTTCCTGAGCATCGTGATGGTCTGGGTCGCCTGGAACACGCTCCTGCTGACCAAGATTCTGGGAGTCGCCGGCAAGATGCCGCCCGCCCTGGCAGCCTGGTCGCCCGCCCTGTTGTTCGGCGTGCTGGGAATCTATCTTATGTGGAAGGCGGAGTAGGGGCGGGTGCAAAAAAGCCGGGGGCCTTTGTTGGCCCCCGGCTTCTCGCAACTCCGCCGCTCTCCTCTATATGGCGCGGCGTCCGGCAATCGCACGCTCGATGAAGACGACCACAATCGCGCCTAGGGTTGCCCACAGGATGCTTGTCAGGTCGAAGTGGGTGCGGAAGGCGCTACTCCCCGACACCAGATGGAAGATGAACCCACCGACGACCGCGCCGACGATGCCCAGGAGGGCCGTGTTCAGGAAACCGCTCGGCTTGTTCGCCGTGCCGGGCACAATCGCTTTCGCCAGCAGGCCGGCCAGGAAGCCGACGACGAGCCACATTATTATCGTGATCATTGGTGTTTCCTCCGCGTGAGACAGATCAATAGTTTTGGTTTGGGTGTCGGAGCCTTGCCCCAACACTTTATTTATGCCCGCCTGTGCGTTGGTCTAAACGTAATCGTTGAGTCCCAACGAGGATGCTGGGCGGGGACAGATTTGGGTATGCTGAGATTATGCTTCGTCACCTCCGCCTGTACAGCGCGTTCTGGCGCAACTGTCTGCGCCAGGCGGTCGAATTCCGCGCCAACTTCTGGGCCAGCGTCGCCACAAATTTGGGCTGGTTATTCTCGCTCGTGCTGTTCCTGAAGCTCATTTATGCCAACACCGACTCGGTGGCGGGTTGGAGCGAGGGGCAGATGTTCTTGCTCATCGGGACGTACTCGGTCCTGCGCGGCATCACGGACACGCTCTTTTACCAGAACCTGTCCGAACTGCCGAACCAGATCCGACTGGGCACGATGGATTTCATGCTCCTGCGCCCGGTCAATAGCCAGTTTTTCGTCTCCCTGCGTTTCGTCTCGCTGGATAATTTAGGCCACCTCGTGGGAGCTGTGGCCCTGCTGGCGTATGGCCTCTCGCGCCTGCCGGCCCTGCCCACGCCCGCACACGTCGCCGCGTATCTGCTTTTGCTGACGTGCGGGGTCATTCTGTTTTATGCCCTCAGCCTGCTGACAATGACTCTGTGCTTCTGGTTGGTGCGTCTGGATAACCTGTCCGTTGCCCTGGATACCGTGTTCAGCGTGTCCCGGACGCCGACGACGGTGTTCCGCGCCTTCGGGCCGGGAGCACAGTTCTTCCTGACCTTCGTGCTGCCGTTGGCTTTCCTGGCGACTGTCCCCACCCAGGCGTTGTCCGGGGCCCTGGCGCCCAGCGTCCTGCTGGCCGGCCCGCTCCTGGCGGCGGCGTTCTTTGGGGCGAGCGTGCTGTTCTGGCGTTACGCGACGCGGGCGTATTCGAGCGCGAGCAGTTGAAGATCCTATCCCGTCTCGCTGAGGCTCGCCACCCTTCCCTCAAAGGGAAGGGCTTCGGAAGTGGTCGAAGACGGGGGCCGCTTGTCCGGAGGCAAAAGCCCATGTCGCGTTGTCCTGATCCCTTCCCTCCGAGGGACCCTCCGGGGCGCCAGTGCTTGGGTGGCGAGCCTCAGCGAGACGGGATAGGATCTCTTTCGGAACCCCACCCCCATCTCCCAGTGTTCAGAAAATATGATCCTCACACTCTTGGACCCTCTCGTCCAAACGCCTTCAAGCCAGCCTGCGGATAGCCTCCCGATGGGCCTCAAGCCGCCCCGTCTGTGGATGCCGCAGCAGGCGCAGTTCACTCCGGCCGCCCTGGAACAGCCCTGGGGACGGCAGATCAAGGGACGTGTCGAGGCGCTGGGTGTCCCCCTCGAGGTCTTGAAGCAGAACCGGCTGTCCGGCCTGCGCGGGGCGGACGAGCGCGAGACCTACAATAAGGCCAAGCGGACGCTGGCCGTCGTCACGGCCGCGCCGGGCGCGTTCAAGCTCCAGCCCATCCCGCCGTCCGCCGACTGGCAGTTCCATCTGGCCGAAGGCTGCCCCGCCCACTGCCAGTATTGCTACCTCGCTGGGAGCCTATCTGGCCCGCCGGTTGTCCGCGTGTTCGCCAACCTGCCTGACATCCTGGACAACCTGAGCCATTACGAGAAGCTGGGCGCGGGCCGCAACGAGGCAGCGGGCACGACGTTTGAGGCGTCCTGCTACACCGACCCGCTCAGTCTGGAACACCTGACCGGCAGCCTGGCCGAGACTATCCGCTGGTTCGGGACCCGCGAACACGCTTACCTGCGTTACACGACGAAGTTTGACGCCGTCGAGCCGCTGCTGGACCTGCCGCATAACGGGCACACCCGGCCCCGTGCCTCGGTCAACGCCGCGCCGGTCGCCAACCGTCTGGAAGGCGGTGTGGCGCCCGTCGCCAATCGCCTCTATGCCCTGCGCCGCCTGGCGCTGCCTCGGAGTGAGGGGGGAGGCGGCTACCCGGTCGGCCTGGTCATCGCGCCGATTATCCCCGTGGACGACTGGGAGCAGCACTATTCGCAGTTGCTGGATGAGGCGCAGGAGGCGGTCGGCTTCGCGGATGACCTGACGTTCGAGCTGATCACGCACCGGTTCACGCCCGGCTCTAAAGAGGTCTTGCAGGCCTGGTATCCCAAGACCAGCCTGGACATGAGAGAGGAAACGCGGACGCAGAAGCGGAACAAGTTTGGGGGCGTCAAGTACGTCTACCCGCCTGATTTGATGAAGGCGCTCAAGGGCTTCTTCTACGCCGAGATCGCCCGCCGCTTCCCGCAGGGGCGGATACTGTACTGGACGTGAGACCGTGCGGCACACTGGGAGAATGTGATGGACCCCGATGAACTGGAAGCGTTGATTGGACGCTTGGGCAGACGCAGAGTCGGCGGCTTGGGGAACACTGTTGAGCGCCTTGTCGTACTAGGCCCTTCCGTGTTTCCTTCACTCCTGCGGGTCCTCGAAGACCCCAAATATCGCCTTGCGCTGTGGGAACGGTACGGGAAGGCGCATGAGGGGGAACCTGTTTATGTGGGTGGATCCCCAGAACGTCCGCTCAACTCGATGCGCTATGACCAGGTGTTGCGGATGAACGCTGTCTACGCCCTCAAGCAACGGCGTGAGTCAAAGGCTCAACCCCTTGCGGCGATCCTGCGTGTTGCCGCCGACCAGGCGTTCGAGGAAGAATACCCCGACGGACGCCCGAACCGTCCATATCCTGACTCGGAGCAACGACGCTGGGTGGCCTATCTTGATGCGTGTGCCGCTCTCAACTTGGATGGTATCCGCGCCTTCTGGCAGGG
>JAYTRQ010000710.1:0-2997 GCA_043746125.1 Armatimonadota bacterium
CCCTACTCGAACGCGTTCCAATTTCTCTCAGACCCCTGCTCCTGCGAGCAAGGCTACCACGCCACAGCGTCTACGTAGCAGGTGCCGGTCCACGGCCCGCCGGTGAAGAACTGGACGCCCATCTGGAACAGCGGCGTGACGGCGTTCGCCGGGACGGCCACCGTGAGCGTGTTCCAGGCGCCTGGCGTCAGGGCCGCGGAGGTTTGGTAGTTGCCCGTCCAGAGCCAGCCGCCGGCTGCACCCTGCTGTATGTAGGGCTGGATGGCGGTGATGCCACCGCCGGCAGGAACCCAGACGTGGAAGGTCACGGTCTTCCCGGCGGGAGTGGAGGGCGTCTTGATGAAGACCTGCTGGATGTCGGCGGCGGCGCCGCTGAACCGGACCGCCAGTGAGTGCGTCCCAGCATAGGCCTGCGCCGAGGAGACGGACAGGCCTGTGATCATGCCGCCCGACGAGGCCCAACTCTGGGTCGAGGTCTCGAAGTTATACTGGGACGTGTCCGGCCCGGCCACGGTGAGGGTGGCGGCGTTCCCGTTCCAGTACAGGTTGCTGCTCCAGTTCGCGGCGAAGACGCCGACCGAGACGAAGTATTTGCCCGGAGTGACCGGTGCTTGGCTGTTCCAGATGAACGTCTGAGGCACGCCTGCCAGGAAACTTCGCCCTGTCTCAAACCACTGGCCGACCCGGACACCGGCGGCGTTGTAAAGCTCGATGTCTACAGTCGCGTTCTGGTAGAGGGTGCTGGCCTTGACGCTCGCGGTGATCCGGGAGAACGCGCCGGGCGGCGAGAGTGTGCGCGAGACCGAGGCGGTCGCATTCCAGGTCGGGCCGGTCGCGCCGCTCGGGGAGAGCACGACCGTCGTCAGCGAGTAGGGCGGGACGGTCTGGGTGAAGCCCATCCCGCTGCTGCCGGGCGACGACGTGATGGCGCTGCTGGTCTCGCCGTAAGAGTAAACCGTACTCGCCGGGGCAGGCGAGTAGCCGGAGAGGGAAATACCGGCCGCGCAGCTATTGTTGTGGTCTTTGTTGATGAGCAGCAGGGCTAGCTTGCCTCCCGCCTGCTTGACGGCGTGGACTGAGAGGAGGCTCTGCGAGGATGTTGCCGAGACCATCTGGTCGCCGGGCTTGCCTAAGTAGGACAGCATTTGGAGGCCGTAATACGCGGCGAACGGCGTGTCCACCGCCGGTTCCCCGCCGCTGCCGTTGGCGAGCATTCCGTAGTCGCCGTAGGTGGCCGACCCGTATAGGTCCAGGCCGTTGTTCGTGCCGGTCACAGCCCCATTGTGCAGGTCCCACCAGTCCACGTTTGCGACCCCGTTCTCAAGCCAGGTCTGGTAGTCGTCGGCTGCGAACAGGCCGTTGACCAGCCCGACCGTCTGCTTGCCGGGGTTGTAGGCGACCGAGTTCGTTTCGGTGACGAATATCTGGACGTTGGGGGCATTACCCCCGCAGTACTGCCCGATCAGGGCCCGGACTTTAGAGACTTTGGCGGCGAGGGCGCTCGGGGAGGCGAGCAGACCCGCGTCGCTCTCGCTGCCCGGCCCTTGCGCGTACCAGTGGACGATCACGAAGTCAATGGAGGACCCACAGGCGGCCAGGACGTTTGTGTTCCAGTCCGGCGCCTGCCCATCCGGCCAGTCGCCCGGCGAGGTCAGCACGGCCCCGACCTTGACGGTCGGGTCTTTGGCCTTCATGGCGCTCGCGAAGACGACGATGTTGCTGCCGTAGGCGGATGGTGAATGGTCGGTGTGCAGGTCCTTCTCCCAGTTCCCCCCGTATTCGGCGTTGCCGTAGATCTCGTTGCCGATCTCCCAGTACTTGACGCCGTAGTGCTTGACGTTGTTGGCGTAGTCCACCCAGGCTGCGGCTTCGGCTGGGTCGGCCCCCCCGGTGCCGGCCGCGTTGGAGCCGTAGTTGATCGTGATGACCGGCGCGGCTCCTACCGCCTGCGCAACGCCCATGAAGCCGTCGAAGTTGTTCCCTGGGAACACGTAGCCGCCGCTGGTCAGGCTATTTGTCTGCCAGTGGTAGTCGTCCGACGTGGAGCCGCCGGGATAACGCAGCACCGTCGCGCCCGCCTGGGTTAGCAGTCCCGGCACGGCTGGGTCGAGCAGGCTGCCGTCCCAGACGGCCGTGTTGACGCCGTAGGCGGTGGTTGGGATCGTCCCCAATGGCGCGACTGTGTTGATGGTGACCTGGGCGGTGGTCTGCGCCCATCCGGGCGTGGTGAGGAGAAGGGGACAGAGGGCTAACGCACCCCGCAGCGCCGCAAGGGCTTTGCGGGAGGGTATGAAGGTTTTGCGGGAGAGGGTGTTCTTGGTGGATCGCATTCGAGACCTCCTTCGGTCTGCTCCTACGCGCGACAGAGGCGCTTCCCATGAGCGCCCTTTCCACATATTGTACCATACGTGTGAGGGGTTGTGCCAAGAGCTTTTCAGGATAGCGGTCAGCCCCCCAGCGCCCGCCGCGCCTCCGCCAGCCCGCGAGACTCGTTCCGGGGTGGCCTATCGCCGGCGGCCTTCCTCGGACGATCCAGCCCGGATTGCCCGTCGTCGCGCCGGGCGCCGCCGCGCTGCACGATCTGTGCGGCATCCCGCTCGATCCCGGCCTTCCCCTCTGCGGTCTCGGCGTAGATGACTCTCGCTTGCTGGTACACTTCCTCGGCCCCAAAGTGTTCGGCAAAGTTCCGCAGGGCGCTCATCAACTCCTTGACCTGCCTGGCCCGTTCCGCCTCTTCCTGAAGATCTTTCGGCGAAAGCTCGCGGAACTCTTCGGGCGACAGTCCGCCCTGATGAGCGCGGCGTGGCGGGTCTTCCTCGGTCTCCAAGTCATAATTCTTCATAAATTGGTTCTTCTCACGGACGGGGGTAGAAAGGGGTGCGGATGGAAACAGCAAAAAAGCGCCAGCCTTGTTGGCTGCCGCTTCGTATCACGCTCCAATTGCAGCGTAAGAATAGTATATCATAGCCGCAGCCTAAAGTCAAGCGGTATCGCGAT
>JAYTRQ010000711.1:0-2996 GCA_043746125.1 Armatimonadota bacterium
GCCCCCTATGAGTTGGAGCCGAACACGCGCCTCGCCGTCACCATTGTGCCCGACTTCGTAGCAGACTTCAGCGACGTTCCCGTCTGCGGCGTCAGCACACAGTTACATTATCAGGTCGTCGGCGCAACCGCGTCGAGGTATCGTTGGAGAAATTGGTGTAGTTTCCGCCACGCGCCATCAGCGTCTCCTGCGCCGCCTCAGCGCCTACCTCATTGAACCCCTCGGTTTTTAGTCCGAACACACCTAGGCAGTAAGTTCGCAGGCCGCTTCTCTTCGTTTCACCGATGCCGTGTGGCCCATCCCCACGCAGCCACGCCAATCTCCTTGCTGTGGCTGCCCTCCTCGCTCAGAAAAGTGAAGATTATGCGACTCTACTCACCACCCGCTCCCTCACCACCCTGGCCTAACCGCCTGCGAAGGCTGGTTCCCGTTGTGGCGCTCCTCGGCCTCTCTGTTGCAAGTCACACGGCGTCCGCCGCCACGCGCACAGTCCCTTCCCAATATCCTACGATCCAAGCTGCACTCAGCGCCTGCGCGGACGGAGACAGGGTTCTCATCTCCGATGGGACGTACGCCGGCCCCGGTAACGTGGACTTAGAAATCGGCGACAAAAAAATCACGGTCGAAGCCGCCGGCGGTGATCCCAGCAAAACCCTGATAGACTGTGGCGGGCCAGCGAATGGGCATCGGGCATTTCGCCTCCAAAGCCGCCACCATCCCCACATACTGATCAGAGGGCTGACGATCCAGAACGGGTCAGCCGATCCGGGAGGTGCCATAGACAATGAGAATGCCACTCTTGAAGTTAAGGACTGTGTCTTTTACAACTGTGCTGCCATCTTCTTCGGAGGCGCGGTTTATAACGGGGTCGGAACGTCCACGCTGAGCGGATGCAGCTTTATCGGCAACAGCGCGAATTACGGCGCAGTCAGTAATGCTTACTCCGATGGGATGCTGACGGTGACGGGCTGCCGGTTCAGCCAAAATGTCGGCCCCGAAGGCGCCGAAGGGAGCGCCCTCTATAACACGGGCCTCTTGTACGCGAGTAATTGCATCTTCGACAGCAACACCAACCCGCATGGCAGTGGAACAGTAGACAACTACGGCAGAGCTTCATTGACCGGCTGTACTTTCCAAAATAACTCTGCCGTCTACGGCGGCGGGGTAGCAAACGAGGGAGTGGGCCTCGTCAGGCTAACCGGCTGCGCGTTCAATGGCAACGTTGCTCTCTTTGACGGCGGCGGCTTCCAAAACTTCGGCACGGCGGTTGTTGCGAACTGTGACTTTTCACTTAACGTCGCCCAGATCGGCGGGGGAGGCATAGAAAATTACGGCAAACTCTCCCTGACAGGATGCACCCTGACCGATAACGAGGCGAATCTGGGCGGGGGGATAGACAACGAGTACAACGCACTCGCTAGGGTCACCAATTGTGATTTTGTGGGCAATAAGAGCTATAACTTGGGCGGCGGCGCCTATGACAGCTTTTACAGCGTTTTGACGCTCACGAATGACATATTTTGGGATAACGCTTCTCGCTCAGCCAATCAGATCGACACCGACCTGTACTCCGGGTTCAACAATCCCATTGTTAAAGCCGCCTATTGCGACATACTCGGCGGCTATATCGGTCAGGACAATGTCAACGCTGACCCTCTGTTTCTAGACGCTGCCGCTGGCGACTACCACTTGAAGTCAGGTTCGCCTTGCGCCGGAATGGGGACTCGTCGCGCTCCTGCCTACTTACCGTACGCTGAGGATTACCAACCGCGTCCGAACCCACCCAGTATTGGCGCCTTTGAGGTAGAATCGTCCCATACCGAATAACGTCCGTCGCAGACTCCCAGGTAACCCATGCCCGAACCACCCGCACCTGCGCCCGAGCAGATGAACCCGTACTTGATCGCCTTGCAGCAGCTTGACCGCGTCGCCCACATCTTAGAGCTGGACGACGGCATTCACGCCATCCTGCAGAAGCCTAAGCGCGAATTGACCGTCAACTTCCCCGTCAACATGACCAGCGGCGGGACGAAGATGTTTACGGGCTACCGTGTCCAGCACAACACGAGCCGAGGCCCGGCCAAGGGCGGCCTGCGTTTCCACCCGGACACCGACATTGACGAAGTGCGCGCCCTGGCGATGTGGATGACCTGGAAGTGCGCCATCGTCAACATCCCCTTCGGCGGGGCCAAAGGCGGCGTCGTCTGCGACCCCAAGGCGCTGACGCGGGCCGAACTCGAAGACCTCACTCGGCGCTACACGACCGAGATCAGCCTTATCATCGGGCCAGATAGCGACATCCCCGCGCCGGACATGGGCACAAACGGGCAGATCATGGCCTGGATGATGGACACCTACTCTATGCATGTGGGCCATACCGTCCCCGCTGTGGTCACGGGCAAGCCGGTCTCCATCGGCGGGTCCGAGGGACGCGTAGATGCGACTGGCCGGGGCGTCGTCCTGGTGACTGAGGAGGCGTTCCGGGAGCAGGGACGGCACTTGGAAGGCGCGAGGATCGCCGTCCAGGGGTTTGGGAACGTCGGCGGCGCGGCGGCCCGGCTGTTCCACAGGGCGGGGGCCCGAGTCGTGGCCGTCTCGGACGTCCAGGGCGGCATCACGAGCCAGTCCGGGCTGGATGTCCCGGCCCTCGTCGCCCACGTCGGGCGGACCGGCTCCGTAATCGGCTTCCCCGGCACGGACCCCGTCTCGAATCAAGAGATACTTGAGACGGACTGCGACGTACTCGTGCCGGCCGCCCTGCAAGGGCAGATCACGCGGGCCAACGCAGACAAAATCCGGGCACGGATGGTGGTAGAGGGGGCGAATGGGCCGACGACACCCGACGCGGATGAGATCCTGCAGGGGAACGGCATCCTGCTCGTCCCGGACGTCCTGGCGAACGCCGGTGGCGTCACCGTCTCCTACTTCGAGTGGGTGCAGGATATCCAGTCGTTCTTTTGGAGCGAGGATGAGGTAAACGAGCGTCTGGCCCGCAT
>JAYTRQ010000712.1:0-2992 GCA_043746125.1 Armatimonadota bacterium
GCTTGCCCTGTGGAGTTGGGCAGCCCCGCCCCTACACGGAAGGCTTGGCGCGGACGGACCATTTCCGCCACAGCGCGGCGTCCTTCAGCAGCGGGATATAGAGGCCACCCACGACCGACCGGGCTTGGAAGCCGGCCTGCTTGCCGTTGGTCGTCCAGTACCAATCGGTGAGCGGGACGCGGGTCGGCGTCTCGTTCGCCCAATCATAAAGAGGATCGGTCAAGGCGGCGAAATCGGCGGGGTTCTCGGCCAGCGTCGCCGACCAGACGATCCAGTCCAGCTTGGTGTACTGGCTTCGGTTGTCCAGAGGCAGGCCGTAGGCGTTCTGCTTGATCAGATAGTAGGCGATTTCTTTACGAGCGACGTCCGGCGAGAACAGGTTCAGGCCCAGCAGCGTGTCCCAGACGAGGTTGTACTTCTGGCTCCACGTGTCCGGCTTGTCGAAGGCCAGGCGGTAGTGATCGCCGTCGTCGGCCATTCGGACCCATTCGTCCGCCATCGCCTGCGCCGCCTCGCGGTAGGTTCGGGCGTCTTCCTCTCGCCCCGTCGTCTCGCACAACTGGGCGAAACAGCCCAAGCCCATGATCGCTTTAAGTGACAAGTTGACGTTGTGGGCCAAGTGCCCGGCGAAGTCGTCGGTGCAGAGCTGCTTTTCCGGGTCCAGGCCCTTGTCGAGCAGGTACTTCGCCCACTCGGCGAGCAGGGGCCAATACTTCTGGACGTATTCCGTGTTCCCATCCACTTGAGTGAGCGCGGCCATCAGGACCAGCATATTGCCACACTCCTCGACCGGCATCTGGTCGTCTTCCGTGCGTTCCCCGCCGCCATAGACCTGGCCGTTGCACAGCGGATAGGTGCCGAGGTCGTGGGGCGCGAACGGGAACCGCCAGCGGGACGTCCGGGCATAATCCAGGATCGGCGTGAGCATCGCCCGCAGGAGTTCCGGGTTGAACAGGAGGAAGAACGGCGCGGAGGGGTAAGTGACGTCCACGGTCGCGATGCATCCGTTCGAGAAGTTCTCTTTGGACAGGAACAGCGGCGTACCCTCGAAGTCCACGGCCAGCTTGTGGGCGGCAATGCACTGGCGGAACGCGAGGGCGCAGAGGGACGCGAACTTGGCGCCGCCGGTTTGTGTCAGGTCGGCCATGACTTCGTCGTCGAATGCAAAGCAGCGAGTGGTCAGAGCCTCATACTCGCGCTCCGCCGTTTGCAGGAGTTCGGAGACGCCCATGTCGCCGCGCCGCCAGTAGGGGCGGACCTTGCGGTAGAAGTATTCGAGGGAAAAGACGTCGTCGTAGGCCAGCAGGACGTGGCGCGAGACGGGGGAGATGGAGACCGGACCGAGCGGCAGGGCGCAGGCCAGCACCGGCCAGCCGTCGTGGGCGGGGCGCGGGGCGGCGATGAGATCGGACTCGGGCACGGCCCCAGTCTCAACGAACGTCTTCCGCGCGGTCAAGGCCTCGGCGAGAGCGGTCGAGACGCCCTCAGACTGAGGCACGGCCAGATACACGTAGCCCCAGTCAATGCGGAGGTTATCGCCGGCCGTCTCCAAAATGGGCTGCTTGGCCGACCCCATCCGCAGGACGTCCATGTTTTTCTGGTGGTAGCGGGCGGAGACCACCAATTGGTCGGTGTTGTTGACTACCCACTCACCCTGGACGTGCAGATAAAGGGAGACGTCGTGCGTCCCGCCGTCCGTGGCGTGGGCTTCCCACGTCACGTAGGTCACGGGGCGGGCCAGGACGTCTAAGTCATCCGGCAGCAGGGGAGACAGGAACGTCAGCGTGACGGCGACGCCCGCTGCCTCAAACTTGTAGATCGTGCGCGTCGGCAGCACCTGAAGGTCAGTCTGCTTCATGGCGGGCGTTTCCGCTGGGTGCGTCCCGATCAGGCGGTACGCCACACCGTCAACCCGGATAAGACCGCACAGGCCATAGTTGGTCCCAGTCCAGTGCCGCACTTCAGTTTCCGTGAGCGTGTCGGAGACGGACCAGGCGCTGAAGTAGGGGTCGTGGGTGACGAGCGGCACGGCGGGTGGGCGGAAAGTCCAGGGTCGGTCGGTGGCGGACGTTTCGGGAGTTGGCATGAAGGGATGCTCTGGGGTGGCGTTGGGAAGGCGTTTCGGCCCTGAACGCCAGTATACCCGGTGCAACGAGAAAGTGTCAGCGGGTTCAGGCGGCGAGGCTCAGTATTTGGGCTGTCCCCCGGTCGTCCTCCATCTCCATCATTGCTAGAAAGAGGCGGACGACCTTCGTGTCCCATTCGGTCGTGGAGCGGGATTTTGTTGGTCTCCACCCAGGAGCTCGATCCGTCGGGCAGGCGCTGGGTCTCGATGTAATGCAGATCGGGCGTATCCGCGTCCATGATGCGCCGGTCGTCCCGGCGGAAGCCGTCCGAACTTTCCGCCGGCCAGGGCAGATCGTAGTCGGTCAGCCCGACGACTTCCTGCGGGCCGGAGAGTTCCGCCGCTTGGGCGAAGTTGCGGTTACATCCGAGATAGACTGAAGAAGTATCCTTCCAGAAGATGAGCGGCGGGATGTTGTCCATGATGAGCTGGAGCATGTCTTTGGAGGCGCGCACCTGTTCTTCAGCCCGCTTGCGGTCGGTAATGTCTTGGAAGGCAACGACAGCGCCCGTCAGCCGTCCGTCCTCCCAGAACGGCTTGCTGATGTACTCCACCGGGAACGTGCTGCCGTCCTTACGCCGGAACGCCTCACCGTCTACGGTATGGGGGGTGCCGTCGCGGAGGCAGACGTCAATAAGACGTTCCTGGAGCGGATGCGGCATGCCGTCCGGCCGCGTACGGTGCATCAGAGCGTGGGTCGGCTCCCCGACCAGCTCCTCCCGCGACCACCCGACCATCCGGGCTGCGGCCGGGTTCGCGAACGTGGTGCAGCCTGAGAGGTCTAGACCGAAGATACCTTCACCCGCACACTCCAGCAGCATCTCGTTCCGGCGGAGCGCCTGATTCAGTTCAGCCGTCCGCTCCTCG
>JAYTRQ010000713.1:0-2991 GCA_043746125.1 Armatimonadota bacterium
AACTCTGGCCCGTCGCCGTGTCCGAGTCACCGTCCTGCAAGTAGGCTTCCATCTGCGGGTCGGTGAGCGGGTGAACCTCAAACCGCTCGTGTCCTCGAAAGCGGAGGGGGACGTGGTGGTCAAACCAGGCCGTCAGGGTCACAGCGGCGGGCGCGTCGGCCGGGCCGGTGACGACGAGCTGCGCCTTTGCCCCGTGTGGGGCGAGGAGGAGTCCGGCGGCCAGGCAGGGAATGAGCAATAAGCAGCGCAAGCGTGGCATAGTATATTTTACCATAGGTTTGACGCCCACGCAACCAGAGTCTTGTTACGGATTATCGGCACCCATTTGGAGTCAGAAGAGGCATTATGGCAACGAAACCAGCACCTGCCCAAGAAGCACAGGCCGGCGAAGCGGAAACAACGGCGGAGACGCCCACCCAGCTCTTAGAACGTCATTTCGGGTTTGCAGAGTTCCGGCCGGGGCAAGAGCGAGTCATCGAGGCCCTGCACAGACAGAAGGCCGCCCTAGCCGTCTTCCCGACAGGGGCGGGCAAGTCGCTCTGCTACCAGCTCTCAGCCCTGCGCTATGAGGGCTTGACGCTGGTGGTCTCGCCGCTAATCGCCTTGATGAAGGACCAGATAGATTTTCTCGTAGGGCGCGGCATCGCGGCAGCGCGGCTGGATTCGTCGCTGACCGGACCGGAGACGCGGGACGTTACGGAGCGGATGGAGGCCGGGACGCTGAAGATGCTGTACGTCGCGCCCGAGCGGTTCAACAACGAGCGGTTTTTGGGCCTGCTGGCGAGGACGCGGATCGCCCTGTTCGCCGTGGACGAGGCGCACTGCATCTCGGAATGGGGCCACAACTTCCGGCCCGACTATTTGAAGCTGGCCGAGGCGGCGAAGACGGTGAAGGCGGAGCGGGTACTGGCTCTGACGGCGACGGCGACGCCCGCCGTGGTCCAGGATATCTGCGCGGCCTTTAACATCCCGAACGACTCGTCCATCGTGACTGGCTTTTACCGGCCCAATCTGAACCTTAACATCACGGCCGTCAAGGCGGAGGACCGGGACGCGACGCTGCTGAAGCGGCTGCAAAAGCGGACGCCCGGCTCGACTATCGTCTATGTGACACTGCAAAAGACGGCCGAGCGGGTGGCGGCTGCGCTCCAGGAGGTGGGCCTGCCGGCTGAGGCGTACCATGCGGGCTTGGCCGACGATCTGCGGGCGGCCGTGCAGGATCGGTGGATGGCGTCGGACAAGGGCATCGTGGTCGCCACCATCGCCTTCGGCATGGGGATAGACAAGGCGGCCGTGCGCTACGTCTACCATTACAACCTCCCAAAGAGCCTGGAAAGCTACAGCCAGGAGATCGGCCGGGCCGGGCGGGATGGCTTGAGGTCCACGGTGGAGATGCTGGCCTGCCCAGACGACGTGCCGACTTTGGAGAACTTCGCCTACGGCGATACGCCCACTGAGACGGCTTTGGAAAACCTGGTGGAAGACCTGCTTTCGCGCGGGCCGTCGTTTGACGTCAGCCTGTACGCGCTGTCCAGCCAGCACGATATCCGTCAGTTAGTCCTTAGAACGGCGCTGACTTACTTAGAGATGGATGGCGTCATGAAGCAGGGGACCCCATTCTATGCTGGCTACGAAGTCAAGCTGCTGCTGGATCTGCCGACGATCGTTTCCAATTTCCAGGGCCAGCACGCCGATTTCGTCCGGGACCTGTTCGGCTTCGCCAGGCGGGGCAGCATCTGGTATGCCCTGAACCCGGACGAGGCGGCCGAGGCACTGGGTGTCGAGCGCCGGCGCGTCGTCCGAGCTTTGGAGTATCTGGAGGAACAGGGGTGGGCCACGCTCAAGGTCGCGGACGTCCGCCAACGGTATACGCGTGGGGACGATGAGGCGGACCCCGCCGCGCTGGCCTTTGACCTGGACTCAAGGTTCCTGCGCCGGGAGCAGGCCGAGGCAGCCCGATTGAAGCGCGTCTTGGATTTAGTTACGTTCGCGGGCTGCCAGACTAACGCGCTGGTCGGCTACTTCGGCGAGGAGCGCAAGGAACCGTGCGGCCACTGCGGCTTCTGCCTGACCGGCCGGGCCGTCGTCCTGCCGCCCCCCGAGGCGACACAGACGCCGGAGAAGCTCTTGGACCTGCCCGCCTGGAAGACGCTGCTGTCTGAGCAGCCGGATGCTTTGGGCCAGCCCCGCCAGCAGGCGCGGTTTTTGTGCGGTCTGACGTCCCCTGCCCTCGCCCGCGCCCGACTGGGCCGTCACCCGCTGTTCGGCGCTTTGGAGTCGCTGCGGTTCACGAACGTGCTGGCGTGGTGCGAGGAGTAGAAGGCCATCCGGCCCCAATTCTGTGGGATCCAGAGTAGGAATCGGAATTGGAGGGGGAGCAAGAGGGGGTTCGTTTTCGCATTTTCGGTACGATACCGCGCATGCGTCCCCCTACCCCGCTCACACCTGCCTCAGTTCGTTTTGACAAATTTTACTGCCATTACTGCTCGTTCAATCCACCCCATGCCCTGCAGTTTTTTTGTCTACTATTACACCCAAAGTCTGCGGTCATTTGCTTCTCGCAAGCACCGTTGGCCTGTCGGAACTTGCGCGACCTCTGGAAGAGAGTCTTGAAGGGCAGTCTCAGGGCATGACGTTCGCCCATATGTCCGCCGGGACGGACAGCGAAAGGGGACCGATATTGGAGGCAGCAACAGCGAGATCGGAAGGGGCAGCGGCCAAGTCCAGCGCCTGAGTGGCAATCAGAACATCGCTGTTCGTATCCGCGCGCTCTGTGCCTGTGCCCACAACTTAACAGCTAGGCGCAGGCTTTGTTCTCTTTGACGAGTTGCTTGACGACGGCGGCCGGTTTCAGTCCCTTCTACCGGGCGGCGGTCTCAAGCCTCGCCTCTTCGGCGGGGGATGGATCAATGGTCGAGGTCATGGTCTCAGCCCTCGCTTTCTCTTACACTCAGTAGACCGCGGGGAAATGGGAAAAGACGGGCCATAAAA
>JAYTRQ010000714.1:0-2985 GCA_043746125.1 Armatimonadota bacterium
CCCCTCCACCTGAGAGTTCACCCCGATCCGCCTGCTCTTGGACGCGGTGCAGGGCCGTCCCCAGGATGGCCGATGGGTCCTGCGGCACGAGGGGAGCGGCGTTGGACGAGGCCCAGCCCAAGCGGGCCAGGCACTTGCGGCCTTGTACAAAGAGCGACGGGGTGACATAAGTGCGGGGGGACACGCGCACCCGCGCGGGGACAGTCAGCATATCAGGTTATTGGCTCCCACGGGGTCCGTAGCGCCCGGAAGATCGAGCGCGTCGCCACCCGGTACCCCAGGTGTTCATAGTGAGCATAAGCGTCGGCCAGCGGGTCCGCGTAGTTGCAGGCCGACAGGCTCCATAGGGGGTGCGTCAGGACCAGGCATAGCGGCTGCCCGTCGGCATCCTCCCCGACGCCCGCCGGGAGTCGCTCTCCGGCCTGGTAGTCTAGCCCCAAGTCCTCGAAATAAGGAGCGAGGATGTCGGGCGCGGTCGGTGCCGCCCAGCGCGGCGAGTCCAGCCCGATGTCGGGGGTGGGGTCGAGCATCATCTGGGCGAGGTCCAGCGCCAGCCGCCAGTCCAAGAGCGGGTGGAGGCCCATGTTCTGATACTCGCGTAGGCAGTGGTAGCAGGACGTAAGGCAATCCGCGCTGTGGCCAGGCTCGACCAACCCCCGGCCGAACGGGTGTCCTCCCTCAGGGTCCGGCCGTTCCAGCAGCCCGCGCAGCAGGGAGGGAAGGACGCCAGGCCGGCCGATTTGGCGGGCGTAGCCCGCCCCATTTTCCAACACGTCGGCTAAGAAGATGCGCGCGGAGAGCCGGCCGTCTCCTTCCGTGAACGGCTGAATACCCGCCTCCATCTCCGAAGGGCTGACGTCCAGCCGGTAGGCGGCAGCCCGGCGCAGCAGGGCGGCGAGGGAGTACCAGGCCGCTTTCGCCTCCGCCCGGTTCGGGCGCAGGTCCATCTGGCGTGCTGGGCAGTCTGCTAGACCCACTATCAAGACGTCTGTACACATCCGCACGCCGAGCGACCGCAATCGCTGTGTCCCCGCATCCAGCGGAGTCGCGGCTCCCCACGTCTGTCCCCGCTCCCGTCGGACGGCTTCCAGGGAAGCTTTGTCCGCAGCCTCCGTCAGCCAAAGCCTGCCGCCTGATTCGCGCTGGAACAGGAAGTCCGCGCCGTTGTTGTCGTTGACCCGGAAAATTTCCCCGGTGACGGTTTCCGCCACGAACTGGTCCGCCCCTTGCGTGAGATCACCGTCGGCGGCGAGGCGGGTTCCCAGTGTACGCGGGGCGAACTCGAAGTTGCCATCGTAGGCGACCTCGCGTTTGAAGACCACGGCAAAGCCGGGCGGCTGGACCATCGTCGTCCGGTGATAGCCTTCCTCCTCGCCGGCATCGCACCGGCGGCAGCGGACATCGACATCCGTCGCGCCGGGGTGGACGTCCTGACAGGCGCGGCAGATGCCCAGCACGATCTCCTGGCCGAACGGGTCCGGGTCCAGCTCCCACCCGCGCGGCGTGCGGTTCCATTTTACCAGCGCGGCGGCGGTATACAGCGTGTCATCCTTCAGCGTCTGCGCGCCGGGCGCGAACTGGCCGATCGCCGTCTCGATCTCGCGGTCGATGGTCCCGCCCCGCCGGTTGTCGTTGGGCCAGGCGAGATGCAGGGAACGGGTCCGGGTCGGGAAGCCGAACATGGGCAGGACGCCGCGATAGGCAAGCTGCTTGCCGAGTGCCTCTTCCTGAAGGTTCTGGTCTTCCACCGCTCGGTCGATTGCACCGAGCAGCCCCCCCATCACATAGTCCTCAAGTTCGGACGAAGCGACGCCGCCTCGGGAGAGGGCGACAGAGGCCAGCGCGCAGCACACGCGGCCGACTTCGTTCGGGTTATTTGTGAGCCAATTCGCCACAACGGCACGCCAGCGGGTGGCCCATCCGGAGGCAGGGCCAAATTCGCCGTGGACGTTGTCCTGCGTATAGTCTTCCAGGTCTTCCTGCCCGCGCAGGGCGAGGTAAAGGATCTCTTTGGACGCGACGCGCCGGGCGATCTCCGGCCGCCGCATGTCCACGCTGGGAGCGGGAACGGGGGCCGACGTGATTAAAGAAGGGTTGTCGAAGTAGTAGTCATCGTGGCTGCGCCCGCGGCAGAGGGTCAGCGCGAGTGATAGCCCCGCGCCGCGCCGCCCGGCGCGCCCAGCGCGCTGCTGATAATTGAAGCGCATCGGTGGCATGTTTGAATTGGCGATGGCCAGCAACGAACCGATGTCCACCCCAGCTTCCATGGTCGTGGTGACGCTCAACACGTCGATCCCCTGCGCCAGCGGCTTTTCGCCCAGCACGGCGGGGTCGTCCGGGGTCGGGGGCCGCGCCTGTAGAAAGACGCCCTGGAAGAGACGCTGGCGCTTCCGCCGGTCGTCTGCGTCCGTCTGTCCAGTCAGCTCCTCGCTGTTCACCCGCATCGGCGTCACGCCAGACCGGGCCAGGAACGCGTAGTATTCGTCGTCCACGTCGCGCGTCCCCGGCAGCGCGTCATTCGCCTCGGCCGGCAGTGGGTTCAAGCACCGGCTGCAAATGCCAGCCGAGCCATGCAGGTGGGCGCGCTGGCAGCGCCCACAGCGCCAGGCGTCCGCCCGCTCGCCAGCCGGGCTGATAAGAAACAAGTTCGGCAGGTTTTCGGGGGCGGTGTTGATCAGCCAATCCTGCGCGGACACCGTCCCTTCCGTCAGCCGCGCCCGTACATTCTGGAGGAGGATTGTCGCCGCCTGCGTCTTCTGAGGAGACGTCATGCCCGGCCGCGCCGCGACTGCGCGCAGATAACTAACAACAAAACCTGGGGCAGTCGGCTGGCCGTACCCCGAAGGCCTGTAGCGGCGGCGCTGGAGCAGCAGGCGCAGGACGGAGGCCGCCGCCTGGGAGACCAAGTCCGTCTCAACCGGCGCGGCCCGGTTCCAAAGGTAGCCCAGGCCGAGACTCTCGAAGTCGCGCGCTCCGGTCGCCCCC
>JAYTRQ010000715.1:0-2984 GCA_043746125.1 Armatimonadota bacterium
AGAAGTCAGAAATTATAAATAAGTCGGAAGCAAGCAAAAGCCCGAAAAGCCTCTGCTCCCGAGAAAGCAGGGGAGTCCAAAGTCGGTAACGCAGCAAACTCCGGGGAATGATACCCGAAGAGATTTAACCCGGCTCACATTAGAGAGCCGTGTGTCACCGGATGCCACTCCCGCGTCCTGCTCCGTCACCGGCCCCTCCAGGGATTATATGCTCATCCTCGCCGCAGTCTTTTTTTCGTCCTGGGCACTCATTTCGTATACGTACTTTGTGTTTCCAGTATTGATGGCATTGCTTGCCCGCTTCCCTCGCCGCGCCGACGCGGTGCCGGAGGAGTGGGGTGAGGAGGATCTGCCGACAGTCGCCGTGGTTGTCGCTGCCCACAACGAAGAGCGTTTCATCGAAGCCAAAATCCGTAACACGTGGCAGGTTGACTACCCGGCGGATCGCCTGACATTGCTGATCGGCAGTGATGGGTCGTCCGATGCGACAGCGGGGCTACTAAGCGCGGCGCAGCATCCGCGCCTGCGGGCGAGGGCGTTTGAGGAGCGGCGCGGCAAGGTCTCCGTGGTCAATGACCTAATGGCGGAAGTGGACGCCGACCTGGTGATCCTGTCCGACGCCAACACCATGCTGGCGCCAGATGCGGTGCGGAAGCTCGTGCGGCATTTCCGGGACCCGAAGGTCGGCTGCGTGAACGGCGCACTGTCCCTGGAACACAATGGTGGGGTTTCCGGGGAGGGGCTGTACTGGAAATACGAACTGTGGCTCAAGACGAATGAGAGCCGACTCGGGTTCGTGATCGGGTGCTACGGCGGGATCCTTGCCCTCCGGAGTGAGTTGTACCGGCCGCTGCCGGCCTCCACCATTGTGGAAGACTTCGTGCTCACCCTGCGGATCATGGAGCAGGGCCGGATCGTACGCTTCGACCCGGAAGCCCACGCGACAGAGCCGGCCAGCGCGTCCTCCCGCGCGGAGTGGGACCGGAAAGTGCGGATCGGGGCAGGCGACTATCAGGCGCTGGCGATGACTAGGCGGATGCTGCATCCCCGGTATGGGATGCGTGCGTTCGCCTACCTGAGCCACAAAGTGCTGCGCTGGTGTGTGCCTTTCTTTCTGATCTTCGCCCTGATCTGCAATGTCGGGCTGGTCATGCAGAAAGGCCTTTCACCTGCCGATACTTACACATGGCTCCTTGCCATGCAGCTTGGCGGCATTTTATTGTCCGCCCTCGTTTACCGCCTTCCGGAAGGATATGGGGCGCCCGTATGGCTTCGCCCTATCAGTTTCTTTTATTTGATGAACTATGGCCTCTTGTGTGGATTCGTGCGATGGGTTCGAGGCCGCCAACCGGTGACTTGGAAGCAGGCGGCCCGACAGGCCTCCGGGGGGGCTTCGTGAACACGGTCGCCTCGATGGCGGGGAAGCCGCCGGAAGCAGCGGCGCGTCGGGTGCAGCCCCTAACCCTGCGTGGGAACTTCGCCTGGACCACCTGCGGCAACGTCGTCTACTCCCTTTGCAGTTGGCTGATGCTGACGGCTATTGCGAAGCTAGGGAACGCGACCATGGTGGGGCAGTTCGCCCTCAGCCTGGCGGTGATCCAGCCGATCATTGCATTCTCGCAGCTCAATCTGGGGCAAGTGCAGACGACGGACGCGCGGCGCGAATACCGGTTCGGTGATTACCTCGGCCTGCGGCTCGTGACGACGGCCATCGCCCTTGTGGTACTGTCCCTGATGACGCTTCACGGTGGCTATGGACGAGTCACCGGGGCCGTCATCCTCCTGACGGCAATCGGCCTCGCCTTTGATTCGATCGGGGACGTGACCTCTGGCCTGCTGCGGCAGCATGAGCGTATGGACCGCATTGCAATCTCCCTGGCGGCCGAGGGGGTGTTGTCCCTGGCCCTGCTGATGGCGGGGCTGGTCTTCCTCCACAGCATCGTTTGGGCGGCGGCAGGGTCCGCCCTGGCATCGGCGCTGGTGGTGCTCGCCTACGACATCCCCAACGCCGTCTGGGTGCTTCGGGCGTCGGGCAATGACGCCCACGGGCTGGTCACGATCCTTGGCCGGTTCTCACTGCCGAGGCCGTATGGGGACCTTCGGACTCTGGCGCGGCTGGCGTGGCTGGCCCTCCCGCTTGGGGGAATCATGCTGCTGATCACGCTCAATAACAACGTCTCGCGCTATTTCGTCGAGCACTTCTCGGGGGTGCGCGAACTGGGCATTTTTTCCGCCCTCATCTCCTTCGTGGCGGCCGGCCGGATCGTGACCCTGGCGCTGGGGCAATCCGCCACCCCCCGCCTCGCCCGTTGCTACGCCGAAGGGGATCGGCAAGGCTTTGTCCGCCTGCTCCTACGGCTCCTGCTAGTCGGTGGCGCCGTTGGGTTGGCCGCACCGGCCGTCGGTTGGGCGGTGGGCCGCCAGATTCTGACCTTTTTTTACACGCCCGAGTATGCGCGTCATCTTGACGTGTTCGTCATTTTTCTGGCCGCCGGCGGACTGGGCTACGTGTGCAGTTTTCTCGGCTATGGGATCACCGCCGCCCGGTATTTCAAGATTCAGACGGTAACCCTCGCCGCCGTGACCGCCGTCACCGTCGTGACCTGCTTCTGGCTGGTGCCCCTCTACGGCCTGCGCGGCGCGGCCTGGTCTGCTCTGCTGGTGTCTGTGGCACAGGTCGCCATCAATGTACTGATCCTGCGCCACGTGCTGAACGCGCTGCCCGAGCCGGACCGCGTAGAACACGCAGCCCTGCAGGGAGGCGCAACCCCATGAACGTTCTTGTGATCTCGTCAGACGAATACCTGACGCTCCGACTGCTGAAGTGCCTGGCGGCGCTGAACACCGTCGTGCATGTGATCGGAGTCGGCCCGGCCGTTCGGGCCTCGCGGTATTGCTGGCGCTACAGCGCCTACGATCTTTCTGCGCCGCAGCCCCCCTCGGCGCAGGTGGGTGACGACATAGACCGGTACTGCCGCCGGCAC
>JAYTRQ010000716.1:0-9268 GCA_043746125.1 Armatimonadota bacterium
TGATCCAGAACGGACTGACGCTGCTGGACGTTGAAAGTGTCAGTTCAGACCGTCCTTACATGTACACGGACAAAGGGCCGCAGGAGATTGGTGGTCCGACGCGGTCCACCAGCGACGACACAGGCTTTTGGATTCAGTTACCGGAGGGGCACTTTCTGCCTGCGGACTGCTCTTCCGACAACTCCGGCGGTGAGCCGGCTCTTTCCATCTCCACGCGGACGTCTACGGGGCGATCTTTCCCCCTGCACTGGACGGTCATGGATAACCAGGCTAAGGCAGGCCTTGTGCTGGCCTTTATTCCGGCAGGCTACCCTGACAGCGTGCAGTGGATGGATGTCACGTTCAGCGATAGGATTGGTCATGTCGCAACGTGGCGCATTCAGAACCTGCCGCGTATGCAGCACGTTTTGAGGCCACCGCTTACCGCGCAGACAGACTTCCGGCAGAAGGACGTTCGCGTGACCGCCACTGTTTACCGTCAGGCCGAGCCAAGTTCCAATGGTCAGCAAAACGTGCTGTCCTTTGACGTCAAGGGGGATGTGTCAAAGCCGGTTTATCAATGGGAACTGGGTTCGTTGCGGGCAAACCTGGAATGGGAGCCGCCAGCCAGCATCGGATTCTCCGGCGGGACGTTCGGCTCAGAACGGACGCCAGATGGAGTGAAAATTGAGACATCTCCGCAGTCTCTCTACGACAGTCATACCAACACCGCTACCACTCCGTAACTGGACGACGTCCACTGGGTGCGCTTAACTGCTCAGCTTCAGGAGTTCGACACCTACGAAGAGGTGATCACCTTCCGGCACGTTTCTCTCGTCAAAACCAAAAGCGGCGCTTTGTTCGTCAGTGGCCCGCAGCCGCAAACCCTCACCACGCCCAGCGGCATCTCCGTGACACTGTTGGATGCCCAAAACCGACCCGCACCGCGTCACCCGATCCAAATAGACGAGGATCATCGTCTCAACGTGGAGCTTCAATGTGGGCAATTGGGGACGCCCCTCGATCTCCCACAATCACCTTTCTGGCGCAAGCACAAGCGGCCTGTGACTGTTTCCCTAGACTTCCTATCTCCGCTCGGCTCTTTCGCGGCTAATGGGGAAGGCACTGCGTTGCTCTACAACTTTTACACGCCGCATTCGGTTCCGCAGAAGAGGGATCGCTTCCGAATCATCATTCGCCAGCGCATGGATCTGCGCTCCATCCCAATGACGTTCACGCTGCCGGTGCAGGACGGGCCGGAGAAGAAGACAAAGAATGCGTCCTAAGCCGATTCTCGCCGCCGTCACCGTCCTGGCCGTCCTGGGCTTGATCGCCCGCCAGGTCACCCAGGCCGTTCGGCACACGTTCGCACCCCCGGCGGGCCTGGCTCAAGTGGACCGCGCCTCGCCCCAAACGCAGAACCAGTTGACGCTCATGGAGATTGACAACGTCAGCCCAGATCGCACCTACACCTACACCGATGCCGGCCCGCAGGACAGCGGCGGATCATCCAATTTCTCGGCCACCGACACCGGCCTGTGGGTCAAGCTTCCGCCCAATTACACCCTGCCGCCCAACTGCATCGGTTCGCAATACACCCCTTGTGCTAACTCGCTCTCCATTACAGGTCGTGCTTCCACAGGTGAGACGTTTCCCCTAGCCTGGAACACGTCCAACTCCGGCGGGTCGCAGGGGAACCAGACCTATCTACTGGCGTCTCTCCCCGCCGGATACCCAGATACCTTCCGCTGGGTGGACGTAACGGTAGACACTCGGCAGGGCGACAAAGGGACGTGGCGCGTCTCGCACCTGCCGCCCATGCAGCACGTCATCGCGCCGCCGGTCCAAGCGCAGACGACGTTCCAGACGGGGAGCATTCGTGCGATTGCCCACGCTTATGGCGGGCCGGACCCAAACCAGCCCTCACAGAGTCCAGGCATCCGTTATGACGTCAAAGGCACGATCCAGGGTGCCTCGCATCAATGGGAGATCGGACACATGACGGAGACGTCGGAATGGGAACCTCCTGGCTACGTGCCCCAGGAGGCGGGCCAGACGATGGGGGCGGGGAAGGTCGGAGGTGCGGTCATCCTGGAAACGGAGGACCTGCACTTGTTCTACAACCGAGGCACCCCCTACATGGCCGACACGCATTGGGTCCGGCTGGGAGCGAGTTTGCAGGAGTTCGAGACGCATGATGAGACGGTCACGTTCCACAACGTCTCCGTTTTCAAGCTGAAAATTGGGGGGCAATATCTCGTCGGGGCAGGGCCGCAGGCCGTGACGACGCCGAGCGGCGTCACTGTCACGCTAGACGACGTACAGCACAAGCCGAACTTCACGGGCAGTTGGGGCGGGAACGGGTGCTGCCTGCACCTGCTTTACCCGCAAGGGATGGTGCTTTCCACCCTGCCACAGTCCCCCTTCTGGCGCAAGTACAAAACGCTCGTCAAGATCAGCGCCGACATTCCCAAGCCCTATATCGCACGGGGTTCCAGTTCCAGCAGTAACGATGGCACGTATTCATTCGGTGTCGTCGGCCCTGGGGTGGACGGCTACTCGATCAGCGCCCCACTGCCGAAGGTGATCGCAAACTTCCCGGTCATTATCCGGCAGCGCGTGGATTTGCGGTCGGTTCCGATGACGTTCACGCTGCCGGTCGCAAACAAGCCGCCGAAAACGCGGCTATAAACGGGAAAAGCCGCTGCGCCCTGCCTCACTCGCCGAACCCAGCACGTCAATCCGGGTCGCCCGGAAGTCGTTGCCGTCGTAGGCTCCCATCACCCGTACCACATCGTCGCCGGACAGGTCATGCACGGAGATGGCCCGGCCCTCGCGGCGGATGACGACGCCGTGTGGGACCTTGATCTTCACCTCGCGGCCATTCCCATTCAGGCGGATTTTGATGTCCCGGCCGGTGTACCGATTGGAGGTGGAGGAAACGCGGCCGACGAGCGAGGGTGGGCGCGGCGCGACGGCGGGAGCGGGAGGCAGCGCGACTGTTCGGCTCAGGCTGACGACGCCGGCCAGGACGTTCCCGTCCGGCTGCAAAAAGCCGGCTACAGTCACCCGGTCGCCGGATTTGACGGGGAACAGGCTCGGGTCCGGTAGGTGCATCCCGGCCACGTCCGTGTTGTCCGCCAATAGGACCGTCCGGGAGTGATCTTTGACACGGACGACGAACGCGCCCCGGTCGGTGTCAATCGAGTCAACGGTGCCCCGGAAGTCAATCGGTACGGAGGCGCCATAGACCTCCTGTGGAGTGGTTCTCGGGCGCGTGGCCCGTGTTGTGGGCCGAGGTGCGTCGTCCAGGACGCGCAGTTGGTCCACTTCAGCGATGCTGCTCGACAGCAGGTGCCCGACGACATGAACGCGGTTCCCCGGTACAAGGTCGGCGGTCAGACCCGCCCGGTTGCTGTCGGGGAGCGTGATATCGCACTGAGACGTGTCCAGCGTGTAGCGCCGGCCGTCGTCCCCAGTGAACGTCACCCGGTCCCGGTCCACGTCCACTTTGGAAACGGTTCCATTCATCGTGAACGGTTGCGGCTGGAACAGCGAGTCGTCCGCCCGCACGGGCTTCGCGGCCAGAAGGCCGGGTACAACCGCCGCCAGCCCAAAGGCCAGTAGAACCGCGCACGTCAATCCCCTACGCATGATCGTCTCCTTGCCATGTTTCTTGCAAGACGAACGGCGCTCAGCCGATGTTCCCAGTCACTTCCTGATTAATCGCATCGGCCGCGCTGACCGGATCGGCAGCCGCCGTGATGGGACGGCCGACGACCAGATAATCCGCCCCCGCCCGCACGGCCTCACCCGGCGTCATCACCCGCTGTTGGTCGCCTAACGCCGATCCGGTGGGGCGGACGCCGGGGATGACCAGCAGGAAGTCCGGCCCACAGGCCTCGCGGATCGCCCTGATCTCGTGCGGGGAGGCTACTAGACCGTCACAGCCCGCGTCCTTGGCAAGCCGTGCCAGGGCAACGACCTGCTCCGGCAGTGTCCGCGAAATGCCCAGCTCATCTCGCAAAACGTCGGCACTCAGACTAGTCAGAACCGACACGGCAATGACCAGAGGCTTGGCAACGCCCGCCTGTGCTGCGCCTTCTTCGGCCCCCGAGACCGCCGCCCGGAGCATGGCGCTCCCACCGGACGCATGCACGTTGAACATCCAGACGCCGCGCCGTGCCGCCGCCCGCGACGCGCCTGCGACCGTGTTGGGAATGTCGTGGAACTTGCAGTCGTAGAAGATCTTGGCATCCGCCCCTACCTGCGCCTTGAGTTCATCCAGCAACCCAAATCCGGCCGCGTTGATGAGTTCCAAACCCACTTTGTAGCCGGCCACATGCCCTTGAAGGCGTCGGGCGAGATCCAAGGCTGCGCTTGCGGTGTCCACGTCCAATGCGACCAGGGTTTTATAGTCGTTCATAGGGCTAGATTCGTCGGGAAGGGGGCGGATTCCTGCTGACAGGGGCACGGAGACGTATGAAGAACGAGAAAACCCCGCCCCGACAGTGTGACCCGTAGGGGCGGGGTTCCCCCGCCGTCTCGAACTCGACTCGTCCTGCGCCGAGATTAGCTGCGCCGCGAACTCCCACCGCCGCTCAGCGCGAGCAGGATCTGCACCAGGAACCAGAACAGGTTCAGAAAGTCCAGGTAGAGCGCCACGGTCGCGATGACGTAATCGTTCTGCCCGTAGCGGAACTTGATGTTCGAGAAGTCGTACAGCGTGAAGCCAACGAAGATCGCCGCGCCGACCACGGCGTACAGCAGGTTCGCGCCGGGGCTGAAGTGGACGAACGCACCGACCAAGCCGACGAGGATCAGGCCAATCACAGCAAAGATCAGGAACTTGCCCAGACCGCCGAAGTCCTTGCCCGAGATCCACACATAGCTGCCCAGGCCGGCCACGATCACAGCCGACAGCAGGGCGGCCTCCCCAATCACGGCCGAGCCGTAGGGGTAGTTGCGGGCAATGACACTGAGCAGCGGCCCCATCAGCAAGCCTTCCATTGTGCTCAGCGCGTAGAGAAGGCCCAGGCTCAGGCTAGGGTTCGTTCGCGTGAATGATAGGGCGACAACGCAGACGAGTGTGCCGATCATCAACGGGAAGAATAGCGCCGGCGATAGGTGCGAAGTCGCCGCCCACCAGGCCGCGCCTGCCGTGACAAGCAGGGCCGTGCAGAGCAGGTACGACACGCGCTGGATAAGCGCGTTTGCCCCGGCCTCCGAGTGCGCCACGGGAGCATAAGCGTTGTTTCGGTTGTATTGATTTGGTCCAAAGTTGTTCATTTTAGTGGTTTCCCATACCTAGTAACGAAAGCGCGACGTTCTTTGTTCCGGGACAGGAATCGGCCTCACCCGTGACGAATAGACCGCTATGACAAATTGGCTCCTCGTCTCCTCTGCAGACAATTTTGAGACATCCCGTGCGCGGGACTTTGACATCGCCGGCATGAAGAGCCGGCACCGCAAAAAGGCCGAACGGGTCGCGTCAGGCGACCGTATCCTTTACTACCTTACCGTCATCAAGTCTGTGGGTGGGGCGGCGGAAGTGACAGGTCCATTCTTTGAGGACTACGAGCCGATCTGGGAGAGCAACAAGCCGGGCGAAGTCTACCCATTCCGTTTCCCCGTCAAGCTGACAGCGGCGAGGGGCAAGGGCGAGTACCTGCCGATGGACAAGTTGGTCCACACCCTGGAGTACCCCAGGCGTTGGCCTCCGCAGCACTGGACACTGGCCTTTCAAGGCAACGTCCATGTCCTGAGCGACGACGACTATGACAAGATCGCGGGGGCGCTATGACCGGCCGCGTCCGTGCACACTTTTTCGTCTGCACGAATTCCCGTTCGGACGGCCACCCCCTACCCTCCTGCGGACGTCGCGGCAGCGGCTTGGTCTTTGAGGCGTTCACCCAGGAGTTGGCTCGGCGCGGCTTCCCACCCGGCCTCAAAGTGACCCAAGCGGGGTGCATGACGCCCTGCCAGCACGGGCCGACCGTGGTCGTTTATCCTGAAGGCGTCTGGTACGCGAACGTCACGCCGAGTGACGTGGGGGAACTTGTGGCGGCCCATGCCGACGGCCTGGGGCCGGTGGAGCGGCTGGAACTCGGGGAGGAGGTCCGCGTCTCGTGAGCACGACCACGCATGCTCTCCGGCGCGGGCTGTTGGGCATGAACGCCTACCAGTGGACCGTCCTCTTTGCCGCCTGGCTCGGCTGGGGCTTCGATGTCTTCGACGGCCTGCTCTTCAACTACGTCGCCCCCAACTGCGTTCCTACCCTGCTCCATATCCCGATAGGCACGCCCGCTGCCAGGGCCGCCACGCAATACTGGACGGGCCTGCTGGCCGCCATCCTGCTGCTGACCTGGGCGGCCGGCGGCATCCTGTTCGGGCGAGTCGCGGACCGGATCGGCCGGACCAAGACACTGCTGCTGACCATGCTGCTGTACGCGGCGGGGACTTCCTGCTGCGCCCTGGCTCCGAACATGGGGGTGCTCATTCTATGCCGCCTGGTGTCCGGCCTTGGAATCGGCGGCGAGTGGGCGGCGGGCGCGTCAATGGTGGCAGAAGTCGTGCCGGAAAAGCGGCGTGTGGAGGCGGGCGCCCTACTCTACACGTCCGCCCCGTTCGGCCTGTTCCTGGCGACGTTCGCCAACCATCAGATCGCGGGCGTCTGGCTGAAGAGCGCCCCCGAAATCTCCTGGCGCTACGTCTTCGCCTGCGGCCTAGTCGCCGCCTTGGTCGCCTTCGCCGTCCGCACCTTCGTCCGGGAGCCGGAGCGATGGAAGAATGCCGTCCGGTCCGCGCCCCCGCCGGAGATACGCGAGCTGTTCCGGCCCGAGAACCGCGCCCTGGCCCTAAGCGGACTGATCCCCGCTCTAATCGCCCTGCTGACTTGGTGGAGTTGCAGCACGTTCATCCCAACCTTCGCAACCGGCCTGGCCCAGACCTCTGCCACGGCCCAGCATCTGGCAAAGGCCGCCACGCAAGTTCGCATTGAGAACTGGAAGGCATTCGCGACTTACAGTTTCAACTGGGGCGGCCTTTTGGGCACTCTGCTGACCATCCCCGCCGCCCGGTATCTGGGGCGGCGCCCCATGTTCGGCGTCTACTTCCTGCTGTCCGCGCTGGCCCTGTTCCTGACGTTCGGACTGGACCTGCCACCCAAGACGCGCCTGTCGCTCTACTTCTTCATCGGCCTGACCGTGTTCGGGGTTTTAGGCAGCTTCACGTTCTACTTGCCCGAACTGTTCCCCACCCGCCTGCGGGCGACCGGCGCGGGCTTCTGCTACAACTTCGGCCGCATTGTCACAGCGGCCGGGCCGTACCTCGTCGGCGTGGTCGCGGCGGGGGGCGCGTACAGCATCCAGCACACGCTCTTTTGGATCGGCGTTGTCCCCCTCGTCGGCCTGCTTCTACTGCCCTGGGTGATCGAGACGCGAGGACGGACGTTAAGAGATTAGGAGACAGGATGGCAGCACCGACGAAAGCCGAAGTAAGTAAGTTCGTGAAGGCCGCCCATGGCGACTTACCGAGGATCCAGCAGATGCTGGCGGCAAAGCCGGAGATTCTGCTGTTAACGAATGGCAACGAGACCGCCCTCGGCGCGGCCTGCCAGATGCGGCGGGGTGACATCATCACGTTCCTGCTTGGGCAGGGTGAGTGTATGGACATCTCCGCCACCTGCGTCCTGGGACTGTCCGAACAGGTATCGGCCTTTCTGGACACCGATCCAAGTCTGCTCAGTCAGGGGAATAAGCGGGCGCACAACAGGTACCCCCTGTGCTTTGCCGAAGGCCAACCCGAAGTTTTGGCACTCCTGAAGGCACGTGGAGCGAAGTAGCGAGGAGCCACCTATGATCGTCATTGCAAGCGCGAACGGCAACGTTGGAATGGAGGCGGCGACCTCCGTACTGCGGGCGGGCGGTTCGGCCCTGGACGCCGTGGAGGCCGGGACGAAGGTCGTGGAACTAAACGCCGACGACCACTCGGTCGGGGTCGGCGGCTACCCGAACGCCTTGGGCCAGGTGGAGCTAGACGCCTCCATCATGGAGGGTACGACGCGGCGAGCTGGGGCCGTGGCCGCTCTGCGCGACTATCCACATCCGATTTCCGTGGCACGGGCGGTCTTGGAGTACCTGCCTCAGCACCTTCTCTTGGTCGGAGCAGGGGCAGCGCGGTTCGCCGAGGAGCGAGGCTTTGCGCGGGCCGCATTGCTGACGCCGGACGCCGAAGAGGCCTGGCAGCGGGCGATGGCCGGGGAGGCCTCCGACGATGCCGCGGATCTGTCCTTTCTGGTCCGGCACGCGCAGGACCCGGAGCGGACGGTCGGCACGGTCAACTTCATCGCCCAGGATGGGCAGGGTCATATCGCAAGCGCCGTCAGCACGTCGGGCTGGGCCTTTAAGTATCCGGGCCGGGTCGGCGACAGCCCGCTCATCGGGGCTGGGAACTACTGTGACGACCGCTTTGGGGCCTGCGCCTGCACGGGATTGGGGGAATGGGCCATCCGGGCAGGCACGGCCCGCGTCATCGTGCTAGGCCTCCAATCCGGTCTGTCCCTGGCCGACGCCTGCGGACGCGCTCTGAGCGATCTCGCGGAGATCACGCTGCCGCCGGACGTCGAGCCGGTGATGAACTTCATCGCCCTGGACCGCGACGGCCGCCACGCCGCCTACACCACGGCGGAGGGCCGCACCTACGTCTGGCAGACGCCGGATATGGCAACACATGAGACGGAGCCACGCCTTCAGGTCCGTCTATGACGGCCTGGTTCGTGAGGCTCTGTTTCGTGTTGCTGGGCCTCTCCCAAACGGGGATGCGGCCGGCAGCAGCCGGCCCCGCCACGCTCCCCGGCTGGAGACTCACATTTGACGACGAGTTTCGCGGCCACGTCCTGAACACGCGGCATTGGACGGCCAGCCGGGGCGGGGTGAGCGGGAGCCGGGAGAACCCACTGCAATACTTCCTGCCGAGCGCAGTCACCGTACGGGGTGGAAGCCTGCACGTACGCACCGAGCAGCGGCCGTACGGCGGCTTCGGGTACACGTCCGGCGAGATCCGCACGCTGAACAAGTTCGCGCAAAAATATGGGCGCTTTGAGGTGCGCTGCCGGTTTCCCAAGACCCGTGGATGCTGGGCCGCCGTTTACCTGCTCCCGGCGACAGATGACTGGCCGCCCGAGGTAGACATCACGGAGTTCATCGGGCGTAACCCCTCGACCATCTACGAGACGAACCATTGGGGGACACAGGACAACCACCAGCAGAACTACGCCCGCCACGACGAC
>JAYTRQ010000717.1:0-9263 GCA_043746125.1 Armatimonadota bacterium
CCGTTTCCATTGGTGTGGCCATTCTTACCGTTGCCGTTGCTGGTCGTCGTGACGATTAGCGTCTCCTTGGCGGCCTCAGCTGTCGGGGTCGCCGTGCTGGACTCGTCCTTTTCCGCTGCGTAGTTCCGCAGGCGAGGCTTAACCAGAGACGTATCCACGGCCTCGTAAGACAGCTTCGGTCCATCCGGCGTCCATTCGGCAATCGTAGACTTCAGGAACCGCTCGTCGTCCCGCGTTGGGAAGTCCGGCTTGTAGTGTGCCCCACGCGACTCGTCACGGGCTAGGGCGCCCAGGGTGATAACGCGGGCCAATTGAAGCATGTTCTTGAGCTGGCGCGTGAATGGGATGAGCTGGTTGGTCCAGCTCGAACTGTCCGCGATGGAGACGTGTTCGGCCCGCTCCTGAAGCTCTTGAATCTTGGCGTCGGTCACCTTGAGCCGGTCATTGTAGCGGACCACGGTGACATTGTCGGTCATCACGTCGCCCAACTCCTCGTGCAGTCGGTACGGGTTCTCCGCGCCTGTGGAAGAGGCCAGTTTCTCGTACTGCACCTGCCGAGTCGCACGCTCGCGTTCGAACAGCGAGGACGGAAGATCGTCTGCGCTCTTGGGTAGGTGCTTGACGTAGTTGACTACACCCGGCCCAGCAAGCTGCCCAGCCGTCAGGCAGGACAGCAATGAGTTTGCGCCCAGTCGGTTCGCGCCGTGGTACTGGTAGTCGCACTCGCCGACCGCGTATAGGCCCTGAATGTTGGTCATCTGGTTTCGTGGGTCGCCTTCCACGAGGCTTCCTGTCGTTTGGTCCTTGGCGAAGTCCACCCACAGGCCGCCCATCGAGTAGTGGACGCCGGGGAATATCCGCATGGGAGTCGTGCGTGGGTCCTCGCCGACGAACTTCTCATAGATCTCCAGGATGCCGCCCAGCTTGATGTCAATCTGGCGCTTGTCTAGATGCGTCAGGTCCAGATAGACCTGGTTCTGGCCGCCGACACCCATCTTCTGATTGACGCAGACATCGAATATCTCACGGGTCGCGATGTCGCGGGGGACGAGGTTGCCGTAGGCTGGGTACTTCTCTTCCAGAAAGTAGTAGCGCTCGCCTTCGGGAATGACCTCTCCGCGTCGCCTGTCCTGCGGGTCGCGCGGCACCCAGACGCGCCCGCCTTCGCCACGAGCCGACTCAGACATAAGCCGCAGCTTGTCCATGCCTGGAATAGCAGTCGGATGGACCTGAATGAACTCTCCGTTGCCGAACTTCGCACCCTGCTGGAAGACGGCGCTTGCGGCTGTGCCCGTGTTCATCACGGAATTGGTTGAGCGGTTGAAGACGATGCCCGGCCCCCCGGTGGCAAGCACGACGGCATCGGCCCGGAACTCCTGAATGGTCATCGTCCGCAGGTCCTGGGCGACGATGCCTTTGCAGACGCCGTCATCGTCCTTAACGATGCCTAAAAACTCCCAAAACTCGTGCTTTTTGACTTTGCCGTCTACTTCGGCCCGACGCGCCTGTTCATCCAGGGCGTACAAGAGCTGCTGTCCGGTGGTCGCGCCCGCGTAAGCTGTGCGGTGGTACTTCGTGCCACCGAAGCGCCGGAAATCCAGCATGCCCTCGCCGGTCCGGTTGAACATGACGCCCATGCGGTCCAACAGATAGATGATGCCGGGTGCGCTGTCCGCCATGTGCTTGATGGGCGGCTGGTTCGCCAGGAAGTCCCCACCATAGACGGTGTCGTCCAGGTGCTCGTAGGGCGAATCACCCTCACCCTTGGTGTTGACTGCGCCGTTGATGCCGCCCTGGGCGCAGACTGAATGGCTGCGCTTGACCGGAACGAACGAGAACAGGTCCACGGGGACGCCCGCTTCTGTGATTTTCACCGTCGTCATCAGCCCGGCCAAGCCGCCGCCGACCACGATCACTTTTGGTTTTGAATTGCTTGCCACTATCGCCATAGTTCTTGCCTCTTGTCTAGTAACAGTCGTCAGTAAATCTCAGTTCCGACAAGTCCATTTTCGCAGAAAAAGTATCCCCACGAGTCGTCGCCGGCTGCCAGAGACCATAAGCCCTCGCCTAGGCGCAACGCGGCGATCTGCCCGCAGTGGTAGGCGCCATGGAGCGCGGGGTGTTCGGCCAGATCGTAACCAGTGTCCGTGTCATCTCAATCCGAGTTGGCCGGGCGATATTGCGAGAGTTTGCACTACCATAAGGCCGCCCAGAGGCCGTTCCAGCGGTACGAATGGCTCACGTCCGGGCAGCACATCTCCCTTGCGGAGTGCCCCTTCACGTCGGAGGACATGATTGAGACAGTTGCGCCAGCGCAAGGCCAAGATGAGGGCGGAGCCGAGGAACATTTTAGTGGCGCATAGCAACAACGGTGGGTGACGCCGTGCCCGTCCCGCGCAGGCCGTCCGCGCGAAGATGCGCGATGCTCCACAGGCCCATGCCGGCGAAGATGAAGAACAGGCTCCAGCAGGCATACTGGTTCATGCGCTGTGAGTGGGCAGAGATCGTGAGGCCCCAGCGGATGCAGAAGTTCCAGAGGCCGTTCGTGAAGTGGAAAACGGTCGCAATGATGCCGATGGCCTGGATCGCGAAATGCAGTGGGTCGGCCATCTGGTGAGCCATCGCCGCGTAGCGAATCACCCGCTCTGGGTCTGGATCGTGGTGCCAGAGTAGGACGTACTTTTGCAGGCTGGTATTCCAAATGTGGTAGCCGATGTAGAAAAACGCGATCACGCCGCTGATGCGCTGCAAAAAGTACATCCAGTTGCGGCCGTACTGGTACTTAGTCAAGTTGGACTGACCGTAAGCCGTGATCCAGATGCCGTAGATCGAGTGGTAGAGAATCGGCACATAGATCAGCACAACTTCCAGCACGGCGACGAACGGCAAGTTGCCGTAGACCTTGATGACCGTGTTGTAAGCGGCCGCGCCGCGCAGGGCATAGGAGTTGGCGAGCAAATGCTGGAGTAGAAAGAAGCCGATGGGGAAAATCCCCGACGCCGAATGGAGCCTGTGCCATATAAAGGAGTCGTGCAGGCGACCCTTTGCGCGGCTTGTCTCGTTACTCTCGGGAAGCTTACCCTCTGGGAACTTGATTTCAGGAACTGCGACTGCCATGACAAACCCTTTCACCGTCATAACGACAAAAGAATTATACCCATAGTACCGGGGAAAGTAAAATGAAACGTCGTCACGGGTATCATAAGCCAAACTTATGATAAACTTAGACAGCTTGCAGATATTCGCGGATCTGGTGGAAACGGGGAGCTTCTCGCGGTCGGCGGAGAAGAATTTCGTTTCCCAGTCTGCCGTCAGCCAGCGGCTGCGGACTCTGGAGCGTGACTACGGACAGACTCTGATTGACCGGGGGCAGGGGAGGGGCCGCGTCTCGCCGACGCCGGCCGGGCAGATGCTTTATGAGGGGGCGCGTGTCCTGCTACAAAGCGCGGCGGGGCTGGATGCCCAGATGCGCGAACTGTCAGACGAAGTCGCGGGCACGGTGCGGGTGGCGACGGTTTACTCCGTCGGCTTGCACGCGCTCCCGCCCCGGCTCAAGCCGTTCCTCGCTGCCTATGCGCGCATTAACGTCCACCTGGAGTACAAGCAGACCGACAAGGTGTACGACGACGTGGCTTCAGGCCTTCTAGACGTCGGTATCGTGGCCTGCCCGACGGCCAAGAGGGGCCTAGAGGTGATCCCGTTCGCCGAGGAAGAGATGGTCTTTCTTTGCGCCCCGGAACACCCGCTGGCGAGCCAGACTCAGGTCTCTCTGCGTCAGCTTGACGGCCTGCCATTCATCGGCTTCGCGGACGACATCCCAACGCGGCGCCTGGTGGACGATCGTCTGCGGGCGGCTGGCGCCCGCGTCCGCATGGTGACGACGTTTGACAACATTGAGACAATCAAGAACCTCGTGGAGATCGGCAGCGGTGTTAGCATTCTGCCTGCCGACACGGTTCAGCAGGAGACGCGCTTGGGGACACTCGTGTCCCGGCCGTTCGTGCCGGCCGATACTTTCACACGCCCGACTGGGCTTCTGCTGAAGACAACGAAGGCCCGCCGGGCAGCCGTGCGGGCTTTCGTGGAGGCGATGCGGAAGGACCAGATCTAGTAGAACGGCACACCCGCAAAGCGCGGTCATCACGCTCCAAGCGCCTCCTTGACCAATCCCGCGATGTCGGCTGTGGACTCCGCGACGCGCACTCCTGCCGCCCGCAAGGCGTCTACTTTGGCCTGTGGGCTGCCGGACGTGCCGGAGATGATTGCACCCGCGTGGCCCATGCGCTTGCCGGGAGGGGCAGTCAGGCCGGCGATGAAGCCGATGACGGGCTTCGTCATCGTCTTGATGTACTCGGCCGCGATCTCCTCGTCAGAGCCGCCGACTTCACCACACATGACGATAACTTTGGTCTCCGGGTCGGCCTCAAAGAGCGGCAGGACGTCAATGAAGCGCGTTCCTGGCATGGGGTCGCCCCCGACGCCCACGCATGTCGTCTGGCCCAGGCCCGCCCGCGTCAGGGCGTCTACCGACTCGTAGGTCAGTGTCCCGGAGCGGGACACAATGCCGACCGGGCCGGGCATGAACATACTGGCGGGGATGATTCCGATCTTGGCCCCACCGACGGTCAGGATGCCGGGACAGTTCGGACCCAGCAGGCGGCTCTTGGAATACTTGACGACATTGACAGCCCGGATCTCATCTTCAATCGGAATGCCCTCGGTGATGCAGACGATGAAGTCAATGCCCGCGTCTACGGCTTCAAGAATGCCGTCCGCCGCGCCCCGAGCTGGGACGAAGATGCAGGTGGCATCCGCGCCTGTGGCGTCTTTGGCATCCCGGACGGTGTCAAAAACGGGGACACCCTGGACGATCATGCCGCCCTTGCCGGGCGTGACGCCGCCGACGACTTTTGTGCCGTATTCGATCATCTGGGCCGTGTGGAACTCGCCCTCGCGCCCCGTGATGCCCTGGACGATGACTTTGGTGTTCTTGTCTACGAGTATGCTCATAATGGTTGGGTCAGGCTCCGTGCCTCGGTTATCCGTCACAGGTAAGGGGGCGGCAAAAGCGCCACCCCCGAAAGACTTACTTGCGCCGCTTGAAGTAGAAGACGGTCACCGGCACATTCTCGTCCTCAGAGTCCTCTTCCGCGTCGTCGTTCGCGCGGACGTCGGCGACGGCGTTGACCAGTTCCCAGCCCTGTGCCCCGTGTTCGTTCAGAGTTTCCTCGTCCGTCTCGTCGTCCTCGTCGCTCACCTTAATCTTGTACTCAAAAATGTCGGCCATTTCGTGTCTCCTTGTTGTTGTCACTTGGACAGCAGATAATACCCAATTAGCTTCGCCGTGTCTACCAGGGCGTTGGCATGGGTCCGCTCGTAGGAATGCGAAGCGTCTACGCCCGGCCCGATGAGCGCGACTCGGACGTCCGCCCCGGCCCGCCACAGTGCCTCGCCGTCCGAGCCATAGTAGGGGTAGACGTCAGTTCGGAGCGTCAGCCCGTTCTCCGCCGCCAGCCGCCGCAGTTTGCGGTTCATCTCCATGTGATATGGCCCGCCGCTGTCCTTGACGCAGAGGGTGCAGTGGAACTCGTCAGACATCTGCCCATCCCCGATAGCGGCCATGTCCACCGTGAGTAGTTCCACCAGGTCGCTGGGGAAACCACCTGCCGCCCCATGCCCGACCTCCTCGTAGTTGCTGACGTGAATGGTCGCGCGCTGTGCTGGTGTCTGCCCCGCATCTCGCAGCGCCTTGACGGCGGCCAGCACGCAGGCCACGCCTGCCTTGTCGTCCAGGTGCCGGGAGCGGATGAACCCGTTCGTTTGCTCCACGCGCGGGTCTAAGTAGACGAAGTCCCCGACTTCAATGCCCAAGGCCCGCGTCTCTGCTGTGCTTGACGTCCGGGCGTCTATCCGCACTTCCAGCGTTGCCGCCTCGCGCTTCGTGTCGCCGACAGCTGGCCCGTGGACGTGGCTGGACGCTTTGGTGAGCTGCACCGACCCGCGAACCGTGCCGTGCGCTTCGGTCGCGATCGTGACGCCCTCCCCCTCAATGGCGTTCCACGGGTAGCCACCGATCTGGGTGAGCGTCAGTCGCCCGTTCGGCTTGACCTCCTTGACCATTGCCCCCAGTGTGTCCACATGGGCGGTCACAGCGCGGGGCGCATCGTCGGCGCGGCCTTCCAGCGTGGCGATCAGAGCGCCTTTGACGGTGCGGCGCGTTTCCAAGCCTAACCCACGTAGGGCCGTTTCGGTGTAGGCGATGCCGCGCTCGGTGTCCCCAGTGGGGCTGGGCGTGTTCAACAGGCCTATCAGGAACGTCGAGAGGTAGTCAGTGTCAATGGTCATATCTGTTCAGGGTACTTGGCAAGCATGGCTCTCGCCTCAGGCACTTCGCCATGGTTTTGAACGACAATCTTCTGCCATTGCACACGGGCTTCGGTTCGCCTGCCGTACTGGTTAAGGAAGTTGGCATAGTCAAGGCGGACGTAGTCGTAGGTAGGCTCCCAATAGAGGGCGGCTTGGTAATCTTTGTCCGCTTCCGCAACGGCGCCTGTCTTGGCTAGATCGCCCGCAAGGCAGGAATATGCCCCCATCAACGCTTGTGCGTTGTCAATTTGTGTGTGAGGGCCTATAACACGCGAAGACGTCCGAGGCAGCAACGCCAACGCCTTGCGCCATTGCACCAGAGCCGCCTGAGTGTCACCCGCCAGGTCCAGTGCATTTGCCAGCGACACACGGTAATTCACGTTCTGCGTATCGAGTTGGACGGCGGTTGAATACTCAGAGATGACCTGAGGGAGTTGACCTCGCGACGGACCATTCCAGGCTTCAGCAGTCATTCCGGGGGAGTGGACTGTTGCAGGATGATGAACCATGACATTGCTGAAGCGCATGAGGGCGTCGGCGTAGCACGAGTGAGACACTGGGTCTGCGGGTGAACGACGGACGGCCTCACAGTATTGAGGGACCGCATCTTTAAAGCGGCCCTGCATTTGCAGCGCCCGCCCGCGCTCCATAAATGCTTCAGACGTGTGGTAACGCTGCCAGCCATAGCCTGCGCCCGCCAGGGCGAGAACTCCCACGATCCCAACCTGCGCCTTCCTGTTCTTCATGGGGATCACTCCAAGATGCCCTTCAAGTCCAGCGTGAAGCCGGGCAGCACGACCTCGCCGGAGAGCGACGTTGGGCCGTCCACTACCTCCACGTCTTGCCCCGGCCGGTAGACTTCCACGCGGTTACTCTTGGGGTCTATGAGCCAGCCGAGCCTTGCGCCGTTGTCCATATACTCGCGCATCTTCTTCTGCACGGCGCTGAGGCGGTCGGTTTTTGAGCGCAGTTCCGCCACGAAGTCTGGGCAGATGGGCGCAAAACCCTCTTGCTCCTCTTCCGGGAGGGCCTCCCATCGCGCTTTCGCGATCCAGCAGGCGTCAGGCGAGCGCTTCGCGCCGTTGGGAAGGGTGAATACTGAGGAGGAGTCGAAGGTCTCGCCTGAGTCTGTACTCTCACTCCACATCCCCAGCCGCATCGTCAATTTTGCGTTTCTGGTCCCCGTTTTTGGGAACGTCGGCGGCATAATAATTAGTTCTCCCTCCCTGGTCAACTCCATCCGCAGGTCGGGGTAGTTCGCGGCAAGTGCCGCGAACTGCTCAGACGTGTACGGACTAGGCTCTTCTATCCCGCGCTGGACCGGCACAGCCGTCGGTCGGCGCAGGGCTTCCGCAACTGCCATATTGACACCTCACTTGGCGTAGGCCAGCTCCACGATCTTGGCCGCCGCTTCCTGCATGGTCTCGGCAGGGACTAAATTAGTCGTCTTCAAAAGCTCCGCGCCCTCGGCTGCCCGCGTCCCGGCCAGGCGGATGACGATGGGGACTTTGACGTCCAGGGTCTTGACGCCCTCGATGATGCCCTTTGCCACCTCGTCGCCACGCGTGATGCCGCCGAAGATGTTGAAGAGGACGCCCTTGACGTTGGGATCCGACAGAATGATCTCCAGGCTGCTCGTGACTGCCTCGGCCTTCGCGCCGCCGCCGATGTCCAGGAAGTCGGCGGGCTGGCCACCGGCCCGCTTGACCTCATCCATCGTCGTCATGACCAGGCCCGCCCCGTTGCCGATGATGCCGATGTCGCCGCCTTCCAGTCGCACGTATTGGATGCCGCGCCGGTGCGCCTCAGCCTCAATCGGGTCCATCTCGCCCTCATCCAGGAAGGCCTTGAACTCTGGGTGTCGGAACAGCGCGTTGTCGTCAATGTCCCACTTGGCGTCGCCCGCGATCAGTGTGCCATCCTTAGTGACGACCAGGGGGTTGATCTCAGCCAGCGTCGCGTCCGTGCCGATATACGCTGCGTAGAGCGCTTTGAGAAACGGCACGGTCTTTGCGATCAGCGCCTTGTCGAACTTGGCGTCAAACAGCACCTGACGGCAGGCGTAGTCAGGCAGGCCCAGCAGGGGATCAATGGTGAGCCGGGCGATGTCGGCGGGGTTGTTGTGGGCGACTTCCTCGATGTCCATACCACCCTGCGTGGAGACGATCAGCACGTCCCGCTGCCGTACCCGATCCTGGGTGACGGCGAGATAGATCTCCTTGTCAATGTCCACGGCCTCTTCGACCAGAACGCGGGACACCTTCAGGTCGGCCCCGGCCTGAGCAAAGAACAAGGTCTTGCCGATCAAGTCTTTGCCGATGGCCTCGGCCTCGTTGGCGTCCTTGGCGAGCTTGACCGCGCCCGCCTTGCCCCGGCCGCCGCTATGCACCTGGCCCTTGATGACGACCCGCTTGCCGAGCATCTGGGCGACCTCGCGGACCTCGTCGGAGTTGGAAGCGACCTGACCCTGGGGGACGGGGACGCCGTACTGCTTCAATAGCTGCTTCGCCTGATATTCGTGGATTTTCATTGTGCTGTCTCCTAACCAATCTCTGGCGTTCCTGTCGCCGATGAAGTTATCATACCCTAATCTAAACTTGGCTCCTCGGCGTTCGCCGCCAGCAGATTTAGAAACTCCGCGTCTACCTGGGGCAGTAGCGCAACCGTCTCGCGCATGGCCGCAATCATGCGGCGGTAGTGGGTGATGTCGTCGGTCGTAAGCGCCCGCCCCGCCCGGTCGTCCAGCCACTTGGCGGCGGGCTGATAACCGCCGACCCGGAACTCCCAGGCTTCGGGCGGCACGTTATCAAAATACTCTTCGTCGTTCAGCTTGACACGGCCCCGCTTGCTGCCTGGCATGGGCGAGACGTATCGCTCCGCCACCTTCATCTTCTTAA
>JAYTRQ010000718.1:0-9253 GCA_043746125.1 Armatimonadota bacterium
GAACGGGGCGTCCGGCTTCAGTCAGCTAGTGCTGCGTAAGGAATCTTTAGGCTACATCACTGAAGGGGATGCCGCGAAGCGTTTGAAGTTCCCGCATGATGCACAGAAGTTTCGCAAGCACGTTGTTACCAACACGCGCCGGACTCGGGAGGGCTACATCTCCAGCAAGTCGGCGCAGGATGGGCAAACGGAGATACTCGTTCATCAAGATGGCGGCTCGCGCGGGCCGGGGCAGGTCGCGTCCGCGAGCAGGGCACCGTCAACCATCGTGGGTACCTCCAACACTTCCGCGACACCTACTATTCTGGCCGCTCGGAGGGAGATGCAGAAGTGGAGATTTCTGGCATTGGAACCATCGGCGATGCGTAAGCCCGACCGCTTTCAAACGGAGCCGATCGTCAACGCCAGCGGAGGCCACATGCCGGCGGCGCTACGGCGTCTCGTGAGGGACGCGGAACGGCAGAACAAAGACCCGGAAGACGTTTACGCGGGCGTTGCAAATCGCCTTGCTGCGTTAGTGCCAATTTCAAGTTTACAAGTGGATGTAGACGAAGTGAGGCAACTGCTGACCCTTCAGGTAAAGGAACTGACGGGCATCGCACTTCCCGCCGCGTCACTCTCGGACGGCACACTGCGTTTTCTGGCACTCTCCGTTCTGGCTGAGGACCCGGACACAGGCGGGGTATTTTGCATTGAAGAACCGGAGAATGGCATTCACCCCGCGAAGATGCCGGAGATGGTCAACCTGCTGCGGGATTTGGCGGTTGACGTGTCTGAGGCGCCCGACAAAGACAACCCTTTTCGGCAGGTCATCGTCGCCACACACTCACCCGCCTTTGTTCAACTGATCGCTCCGGACGACCTACTTTGCGCGGTAGAAACAAAGGTAAAGAGTTCCACGGGGGACGTGACCCGCACGCTTCAGTGTCTTCCGCTCGATCAAACATGGAGGAGCAAATCGAGCCAGCGGTCGGTCGGCCTCGGGACGATCATCGCCTACCTCTCGTCGCCGCCGGGGGCCCAGCTTGTATTGCCAATCCTGGTGCCGGGGGTGGGGTAGATCATGCGCGTCGAATTCGTGTTGATCTCGGAAGGTTCCTCGGACAACGGCCTGATACCGCATCTGGAAGCAGTCTGTCTCTATGCGGGTGCGGATGAGGCCAGAGGCATCGCACTTGAACGCCAGCGCCTGCCATTAGTCGGTAGCAAGGTGGTCGATAAGATTAGAGCGGCGATGATTCTGGCGCCACAGGCGAATCTGTTTCTGATCCACCGCGATGCCGACTCGCCTGACCCCCGAAGGAGGCATGCGGAGATCGAGCAGGCCGTGGAGGAGTGCTATCTGCAGAAGCCGTGGGTTGCCGTGGTCCCCATCCAGGAAACAGAAGCTTGGCTCCTATTGGACGAACCGGCTGTCCGGCGGATCGCGGGCAAGCCGAACGGCACTCATCCTCTGGGGCTGCCGACGGCGGCCACAGTGGAAAGTATGGCAAGCCCCAAAGAATGCCTTCAACAAGCCATCTTTGATGCGAATCCGGTTACAGGAAGGAAGCACAAGAACCTCAAAAGAGACTTCCCGATGCACCGACAGATTCTGCTTCAGAGGTTATCCATCAGCGGTGAGATACGCAACGTTCCGTCCTGGAAGCGCATGAGAGACGACCTAACGGTGGCACTTGCCGCGGTCACAGAGGACGGCAGCATTGAGTGAGCGGATTGGGATCGCGGGCCACACTCACGCTGGCCTGCTCGATGATAAGTACCTCAGCGCTTATTGCCGTTAGGAGGATTCGCCCGTGATCTTCAACACATCCGCGCCGTACTTCTCCAGCTTGCCCGGCCCGATGCCGGGCAGAGCCAGCAGGGCGTCGTCGTCCTGGGGGCGGGTCCGCGCGATCTCCATCAACGTCTTGTCGCTGAAGACGCGGTAGGGCGGCAGGGACTCACGACTCGCCTGGGCCGTGCGCCACGCCCGAAGTTGGGCCAACACCTCGTCGCCCGCGCCCGCATCGGACCGGCCCCACTGGGCGGGATCGCGCGGGAGGGGGACGTCCAGGGAGAGGCGCTCCTGCCAGGCCGACCGGCCTTTGGGCGTGATGGTACAGACGAAGTAGGCATCCTCATCCCCCTGGTGCATCAGGCCCTGGGCGATTAAAGCGTCAAAGAAGCGGTCCACGGCGGCCACCGTGCAGCCGGTCAGAGCGCCGAAGAGGGTTCGGGAGGCCGGGTGCAGGCCCGGCGCGTCCTTCTGGCCCGCCCCGCGCAGGAACTTGTTCAGCCGGGTCTTGCCCAGGGCGGGCCGGAGGGCGTCCAGGCCTTGCAACAGGGAGTAGGCGTCGGACGGGTTGACCAGTTCGGGCATGGGCACGGCGGGCATCCGCCCCGGCGCGGGGGCGCGTTCGGCCGAGGCCGTGGGCGCGTCGCAGTTGTCGCAACAGAAGGCCGACGGCGGCGGCTCCTGCCGATCGCCGAAGTAGTCCAAGATAGTGCGGCGGCGACAGTCGGCTGTCTTGCAGTAGTCCACGATCTCGTCCAGCCGGCGCAGGCGCTCGGCCCGAACGCGGGCTAGGTCGGCCGCAATGAAACGCCGGGCGTCCGACGGGAAGTCCCGCCGGGTCAGGGTCAAAACGATGCTGTCGCTTGTCTGCGCGACCCGCTTGACAAGTTCTGCCCGCTCCAATTGCCCCAACGCCAGCCGGGATTTGACCTCGCTCCAGCCCATCGGTCCGGCCCAGTTTTTGGGCAGACGGGCCGTGCCCTCCTTATCTGCCTCCCCGCAGGCCAGCGAAAAGGCCGTCTGGACATCCCCCGCCGTCAAGGCCTCGTTGTCGATGAACCACTCGCGCGTCCGCCGATCCGCGAAGTGGTATAGAATGACGCACCGGCTCTTGCGGCCATCCCGCCCGGCCCGACCCGCCTCTTGATAATAACTCTCTAAGCTGTCCGGGCAGGCGCAATGGACCACAAAGCGGACGTCGGGTTTGTCTATGCCCATACCGAAGGCGTTGGTGGCGACCAGAACCTGCCGATCCCCGTCCAGCCACTCGCGCTGCATGGCGTTTCGGACGTCCGAGTCCAGGCCCGCGTGGTACATCCCGGCCCGCTGCCCGACCAGGGCCAGGGCGGCGTCGGCCAGTTCAAACACATGCTCACACTGCTTGCGCGTGGCGACGTAGATCAGCCCACTGCCGCCCAGCGCGGACAGCTTGGGCAGAGCTTTTTCCAATTTGGTCTCGCGGTCGCCTTCGGTCTTGCAGCGGTGCACGGACAGGTGCAGGTTGGCCCGGTTAAATCCACCGACAAGGACGACGGGGTCGCGCATCCCTAAGTTGGTCACGATAGACTGCTGCACCCGCTTCGTCGCCGTCGCCGTGGCGGCCAGGAGCGGCGGGCTGCCCAGGGCCTCTACCACTTCCCGGAGGCTGAGATAATCCGGCCGGAAGTCGTGCCCCCACTCGCTGATGCAGTGCGCCTCGTCTACGACGAACCGAGAGACATGGACACTCTTCAAGGCCTCCATGAATCCTGACGATCGGAATCGCTCTGGCGCGACGTAGATCAGCCTCAGACGGCCCGCCCGCAACTTTTGCATTAAATCGTACTGCTCGTCGGAGGACTGGCCGGACGTCAGGCAGGCGCAGCCGATCCGGGCGAAGGCAGGGCGGCGGTTGAGCGCGTCTACCTGGTCGCGCATCAGGGCAATGAGTGGGGAGACGACGACGGTAACGCCTTCCGTCAGAGCGGCAGGGAGCTGGAAACAGAGGGATTTGCCCGCGCCCGTAGGAGCGACGATCAGCATGTCCCGCCCATCCACGGCGGCCTGGACCGCTTCTTCCTGCTGGAGCCGGAACTCGCCGTAGCCGAAGAACTCTTTCAGGGATTGTGTTAGAGGGATTTGGAGCGGGGCGGCGGTGGTCATCGGTGCCTTCCGTGGTTGGAGTCGAGCGAGCGGATGATTCATTATACCCGAATGAAAAAGCGGAACTGGCTGCAGAACGTTTCACAAAACGGCACGGCGGGAATGGCTGACCCGGCGCTTGTATTGTCAGGCGCTTCCCCCACCCGCATTCGCGGGTTTAGAATTGGCGTCTCCCCATGGCAGACATCGTAGACACCGCCGTCGCAGCCGGCTCTTTCACCACCCTCGTCGCCGCCGTCCAGGCCGCTGGCCTCATGGACACTCTGAAAGGCCCCGGCCCGTTCACCGTCTTCGCGCCGACCGACGACGCCTTCAAGAAGCTGCCGGCCGGCACGGTCGAGGGCTTGCTCAAGGACATCCCCAAGCTAACCCAGGTACTGACTTACCACGTCGTGCCCGGCGCAGTCCTGTCCACGGACATCACCGGTCCCATGTCGCCCGCCACCGTCCAGGGCGGCACGCTGAAGATCGACCCCAGCCACGGCGTCATCCACGTCATTGACACGGTCCTGCTCCCCGCCTAGACACCTGCAAGAGAAAGCCCCGGCCCTTCGGTCGGGGCTTTTTGCTGGGCCGATTGCCAGGGCGCTCCCCCGACGGTCGGCCTTTCCCGGCACGGGCGCAGCACCGGGGGAGGCCGGCGGCTCAGGCGGCAGAAGTGCCCCGGCCGGCATTTCGATGCTCTACGTCATCTCATTCGGGGCCGAAAAAGAGCGGTGGAATGGGGGCGGAGGCTTGAGCGGCGCGACGCCTGGTACGATCAAGCGCAAGTAGTTCGGGGACCTAGCCCGCTCGAAGGAGTTCACGCCTCAGCTCATAGCCGGTGTTTTCCGGCACGAGAACGCGGTTTCCGTTATCCATGGGGCCCTGTATCCACACTTTACAGGCGTCGGCCTGCACATTCTGTCGCGGGTTTGTGATCAGCCCTAGTGGCGGGCTGTCCAAAACAACGATTTGGCTCATGCCGCAGGCCGTTCATCGAAGGCAGCGGGAGGATTGTAGCCCTTCCCGAATGCGCTGCGCTGCCCCGGCCTATCTTCGTCGCAGGGCAGCGGCACGAATTTCTGATCCGGCACGGGCAGCGCCACAGCCAGCAGGGAGTCTTCCACGCCCTAGCCCCGCGCGGCGGCCCTGGCCTAAAGTTTCACTTCCTTCTCCGGCAGTAGGTTGAGTACGGTTATCATAACGCCCCTACTTTGCTTCCATCCGGGCCAGCATCTGGTCGAAGCCTAATGGCTCGATGCCGAAGACCTCTTTAACGGCCTGGCTGGTCGTGATGTTGTCCTTGCCTAAGTTTTTGAGCTGGTCGCGCGTCACAGGCGGCTTTTTCAGGACCTTCTCCAGGACTGTGGCGGCGGCGTAGAGGAGCGGGATGGGGGCATGCAGAAGGCGCTTTGTAGGCTTTCCCTCGAACTTCGCGAAGCCTTTCAGGATTTCGTTGAACGAAAGCTGCGTTCCCCCGCCGACTTCATACACCTGGTTGAGCGTCTCGACCATGCTCAGCGACTTGACGATGCAGGCGACCAGATCGTCTATCCAGATCGGCTGGAACAGATTGAAGCCGCTGCCGGGGACGGGGATGACCGGGAATGGCAGGCCGATCGGCAGGCCGCCGTGTAGGACGAGGTCCTTCATCTGGGCCACAAACTCGCCGTCCGGCCCCAGGATCAGCGAAGGGCGGAAGATCGTGTATGGAAGGTTGCTACCGATGACTATGCGCTCAGCCTGATACTTGGTCTTGGAGTAGTCGGACGGCGAGTTCATGGAGGCCCCGATGGCGCTCACGTAGATAAAGCGGCCGTCGAACCCAGCCCGCATCGCCTCATCCACGATTGTGCGTGTGCCTTCGACGTGGATACGCTGGAACGTCTGCCCGGTCCCACGTACCTCCTGGATGATGCCGACCAGATGGATAATGGCGTCCACACCCTGAAACATCTCCGGCGTCAGGGTCAGGGCGTCCGCAACGTTCACGCCGCGCACATACTCGATATCAGCCACTTTGTTCTTGCGGACCGGCATTTTGCGGACCAGGCCGCGCACCGGGTGCCCGACCTCAGCCAACCCATCACAGACGTGCCGCCCGACAAACCCCGACGCCCCTGTCACCAATACCGTCATACGTACTCCCCCGCCTTCTAAAACAAAGATAATGCCTGTGTTTACTCGCTATGATACCCGACGGGGGGGGCAAAGGAACAGGGGCCTAGTGTGGTTTAATCGGGGCACGAAGCCGCTGATTGAGACGAACCCTTATTTGCGTGTCCCCAAGGAGCGCCTGACGGCGGCTGATACTTCTCCGAACGTTTTTCACGTTCCCTCTCCTGCTTTCCCTGTTGCTGCCCCGGTTCCCCATCCAGCCCTTCAACTCTTTTGTGCCTAATCGCAACAGTTTTATATAAAAAGGTTGAAATGCCAGGTGCGAATGTGACACAATAACCGAACAATCGGCGTTTGCGACTGAAGACGTCCTATCCCAGTTACGTTGAGGAGAGACACACTCATGCTAGCCGCTGTCCGACCCTTTGTTAAAAGATCCAAGCCACGCCGGACCCGGCGTGACTCCGTCGCCGAGACGCGGATGCGCCTCGCCGACGAGGCCGTGCGCGACGTCCGCAAGGAGCGGCAGGCGATGCTGCGGTTCCTCGCCTACCTGACCCCCTACCTACCACTGTTCGGGTTCGCGACGTTCTGCGGCATCGTCAACTACACGGTCGGTGCAGTAGTCCCCAGCATCACGGGCTATGTGATCGACCGGATCATCATGGCGAACGCCCCACAGCACTCCGGCCCGGTCAACCGTCTTTACCCCGTCCTGGACCACCTGCTGCATCGATTCGCGCCGGGCGCAGGCCCGGCGGTCCAGGCGAACTGCCTGCTGGGCCTGGTGATCGCCGCCCTTCTGCTGATGGGTGTCGTGATGTTCCTGCGCGGCTATCTCGTCGGTATCGGGGGGCAGCGGGTCATCTTCAAGGTCCGCAACGACCTATACGAACACATCCAAGGGCTATCGCTGTCGTTCTTCCAGCAAAACCGGTCGGGCAGCATCGTCTCGCGGCTGACGTCGGACATCGCCCTGGCGCAGAACTTCATCGGCAACGCCTGTACTCTGCTCTGGATGGATTCGCTCTCGGTGATCGGTATCATCATCTGGCTGTTCCTGCTGTCGCCGCGCATGGCGACCGTATCGCTGATCGTGCTACCCCTCTGGGTAAGCAGCGTCCGCTTCTTCGGCCAGCGCATCCGCAAAGCCTCACACGCCGTGCAGGAAGGGCTGTCGGAGCTCTCGGGCCAGGTCCAGGAGAAAGTCGCCGGCGCGACCGTCGTGCAGGCGTTCGCGCGGGAAAAGCGCGAGACGCGGCTGTTCCACCGAATGCACCGGAGTCTCTACGACCGACAGATCACAACCGTGCGCTACCAGGCCCTGAACATGGCGGCCTCGAATGTGCTGACCAGCGTTGCGCCCATCACGGTCGTCCTATTCGGGGCACACGAGGTCCTGGCCGGACGCATGACCACAGGCATGATGATCACGTTCTGGACCACCCTGGGCTTGTTCTACATGCCTTTGCAGCGGCTGACCGACATGGCGGCGGTGATCGCCAACGCGGGCGCGGCCATTGACCGTATCTTCGATATCTTCGACATCGCGCCCGACATCCAGGACGCCCCGGACGCCGTCGCCCTGCCGGAACGGATTCAGGGCCGCGTCACCCTGCGCGACGTCACGTTCGGCTACGACCCGGACGTGCCGATCCTGAAGGGCCTGAACCTGGAGATCCGACCGGGCGAGGTCGTCGCCTTCGTCGGGCCATCCGGCGCGGGCAAGTCCACGCTGGTCAATCTCGTACCGCGCTTTTACGACGTCACCGGCGGCCAGATCCTGGTGGACGGCAAGGACATCACCAGCGTCAAAGTCAAGTCACTCCGAAACGCCATCGGGATGGTGCTTCAGGACAATATCCTGTTCACCGGCACGATCAAAGAGAACATCCTGTACGGCCGGCCAGGCGCGACCGACGAGGAGATCGTGGCGGCGGCCGTGGCGGGCAACGCCCACCACTTCATCGAGGGCCTGCCGGGCGGCTATGAGACGGAGATCGGGGAGCGCGGGACCAAGCTGTCGGGCGGTCAGAAGCAGCGCCTGGCAATCACCCGCGCGTTTTTGCGCGACCCGCGTATCCTGATACTGGACGAGGCGACGTCGGCCCTGGACAGCGAGAGCGAGCAGCTTATCCAGAATGCATTGAACAAGCTGATGGTGGGCCGGACGACGCTCATCATCGCGCACCGCCTCTCGACTATCATGCACGCCGACAAGATCGTCGCCATGCAGGACGGTCGGATCGCCGAGGTCGGGACACACGGCGAACTACTGGCAAAGCGCGGCCTGTACTATCATCTCTATATGGCGCAGTTCTCGCACGCCCTGTCCGCGCATGAGTCGGTCAAGGCGCTGCTCGGGGATGAGGTCGGCAGTTACGGAGCGGACGTCTTGGAGGCGGAGGAACGGCGGGAGATGGCCGCGCGGTAGTTATTACCAGGAGCAACGATCCAACAACAACGTGATGCGGGCAGTTTTACTGCCCGCACTTTTTTGTTCCTCGCGAACGGACGCGCGGTATAATAACGACAGCTACAACTGATCTTTCGAGAAGAATCTATTATCATGCCTGACGACTTACTGCTCAAAATCGCCCGCGTAATCGGCTTGTTGGGGTTAGCCCTGCTTATTATCAGCAGCATTGGCGGTACTCTGCTGGCCTCCCGCACGGCTCAGAGGATCAAGTTCTTAAAGGGTAAGACTTTCACCTACCACCGCACGGTGTCCATCGCTGGGGCCGCCCTGTTCCTCCTACACCCCATCCCGCTACTGCTCGCCCACACGACCACAGGGTTGCGCTGGTGGAACGTCTTTGTGCCCTTCACCGCGCCCAAGCAGGGCATCCTGATCGCCTGGGGCACGGTGGCCGCCTACACTCTCCTCGTTGTTACAGTCTCTTCGCTGAACATCAAGAAGATGCCGCGCTGCCAGTGGCGTATTCTCCACTACGGCACCTACCTCGTGCTGGGCCTGGGCTTGGTCCACGCGCTGACAATCTCCAACGAATTCGCTCGATACGAGCCGTTCCGCATCGAGGAGCCCGACAAGTTCCTGCTTGCCGTCGTCGCCGTGCCGACCGTGCTGCTGTTCCCAATCTGGCGGATCGTCACTGCCCGCCGCCTCCGTGCAAGAAGGGCGGCCTGAGTGTCGCGTAGTCGCCTTGCCGTTTTGATGCCGTTCGCCCTCGCGCTGGGGTTAGCCGTCCCTGTCCACACTCAGGGTCAGGCCGC
>JAYTRQ010000719.1:0-2971 GCA_043746125.1 Armatimonadota bacterium
CATTGCCGACCCGGAATTCGTGGAGCTGTTACGGGCCGAGTTCGCCGAAGAGGACATCCCCGTCTTCGCCATCTCCGCCGCTACCCGTTCCGGCCTGGAACCTTTGGTCTACCACCTTGCCCAGCGCCTCGCCGCCATGCCGATCCCGCCCACGCCCGAAGAAGAAATGGTACGGATCACGGCCGACGACATGAAGGGCCGCCACACGGATCGGTACTGGGAGGCCAGCTTTGACGCCGCGACCAATGCCTACGTCGTCGCCGGCATCGGGATCGAGCGGCTGGTCGCCATGACGCAGCTTGCCAACGAATCCGCCGTCAACCGTTTCCAGCGGACGCTGGAAAAGGCCGGTATCGTCAATAAACTCCGCACCCTGGGAGCCAAGCAGGGCGACACGGTCCGTATCGGCAAGGCCGAGTTCGATTTCTTCGACGAGGACGCCTTGAACGAAGTCCAGGGCGAAGAGATTAAGGCCCATAACCCGCAATATGGCGGGACCGGATAGACCCCGTTGGGGGTTCTCTTCTATGAACCGCATCGTCATTAAAGTTGGCACCAGCACACTGACGCGGGCTGGTGGGCCACCCGACACGGACTACATTGCCGATCTTGCCGCCCAGGTCGCCGCCCAGCAGGCGCTGGGCCGGAGCGTGGTCCTGGTCTCGTCCGGCGCGATCCGGGCAGGCATGGATCGCTTGAGCCTGCACGGGCGCCCCCGCTCCATCCCGCAGAAGCAGGCCGCCGCCGCCGTCGGTCAGGGCCTGCTGATGCACACCTACTCGGAGGCCTTCGGGGCACACAGCATTCCCGTCGCCCAGGTCCTCCTGACGCGGGACGATCTGCGCGACCGGACGCGCTACCTGAACGCCCGGAACACGTTCGCCGCCCTCTTGGGGCACCGGGTCGTCCCCATCGTCAACGAGAACGATACCGTCGCCGTGGAGGAGATCAAGTTCGGCGACAATGACACCCTGGCCGCCCTTGTCGCCTCGCTCACCGAAGCCGACGCCCTTGTCCTCCTGTCCGACGTCGCCGGCCTGTTCGACCGGGACCCGACCCATGACCCGGACGCCACCCTGATCCCCGTCGTGGAGACGATTGACCGCGCCACCGAACAGCGGGCGGGGGGCGTCCGCACCGGCATGGGGACGGGCGGCATGGCGACCAAAATCCAGGCCGCCAAGATCTGCGCCAGCACGAACGTCACCATGTACATCGCCGACGGCCGGCGTCCAAACGTCATCGCCGACGCTCTGGCGGGCCTCTGCGGCACGAAGTTCCTGCCCAAGCCGACGCAACTGCGCCAGCGCCAGCGCTGGATCGCCTACGGCGTAGACCCCAAAGGCACTGTGACCGTCAACGATGGGGCCAAGCAGCGGCTCATAGATGAGGGCAAAAGCCTCCTCCCCGCCGGCGTCACCCACGTCTCCGGCCACTTCCAGCCCGGCGAGTTAGTCCGGCTGACGGACACGCAGGGCCATCCGTTCGCGCAGGGCTTCGTCAACTACGGCCACGCCGACCTGTTCCGCATTATGGGCCGGCGCACCGCCGACATCCTGCCTATTCTTGGCGTAAAAGCTGGCGACGAGGTGATCCACCGTGACAACCTCGTGCTCGACCTGTAGCTTGACTTTGACCCACGGTTCGGTTACAATTAAATCAGCCGATAGAGCGGGAAGAGGAGTGTTACTACCGTGGACCATTTACTCTTACGAAACGTGTTGTGGGCGGGGGTATGCTTTGTTTGTGGAATTGGCTCCTTCTTTCTGATGAGATACGCCTACAAGACGTGCAAAAGCCAGACACCCTTTGAAAAACGGGCACGGCGGGTCATTGCGTGTTACTGGCCGCTGTTCTTCTTCTGGCAGGGTTGTCTTGTCTTGCGCCTTTCCGTTCTGCACGCGCCATGGACACAGTTCGCCGGCTACGGCTTCCTGCTGGTGTCGTTGCCCGCCGTGCTGCTTTTCCTGTTCGTACAGACCAAACGGACAGAAGCAGGTCAGAACAAAGCCGTAAGATTATGAGCACTCTCGCCATTGAAGAAGTCGAAGACAAGGCCCGCGCCGCTAAAGCCGCCGCACAGACACTCGCGACGGCCGGGACGAGTGTCAAGAACGCCGCCCTGCTCGCGATGGCCGCGTCGCTGACGGAGCATCAGGGCGTCATTCTGGACGCCAACCGCCGGGACACGGACGCCGGGCGGGAGAAGGGCCTGACGCCGCACCTGATCGAGCGGCTGACACTGACGCCCCAACGCCTGGGCGAAATGTGCGAGGGGCTGGCTCAGGTGGCCGCCCTGCCCGACCCCGTTGGCGTTGTCCTATCCGGCTGGCGTCGCCCGAACGGCTTGCAGATTACCAAGACGCGCGTGCCCATCGGGGTCATCGGCATCATCTACGAGAGCCGGCCGAACGTGACCGTAGACGCCGCCGCCCTCTGCCTGAAGTCGGGCAACGCGGCCCTCCTGCGCGGCGGATCGGAGGCTATTCATTCCAACGTCGCCCTGGCGCGGGCGCTGCAAGGAGCTATCGAGAGTGTTGGCCTGCCGCCCGCCTGCGTACAGTTGATCGAAAGCACCGACCGGGCCGCTGCACATCGCCTGATGACCTTGAACGGCTTCGTGGACTGTCTTATCCCACGCGGCGGGGCATCGCTCATCAAGACCGTGGTCGAGACGGCCACCGTGCCGGTCATCGAGACGGGGACCGGCAACTGCCACGTCTATGTGGATAAAGACGCCGATTTAGACATGGCGGCAGCCATCGTCTTGAACGCCAAAGTCCAGCGCCCCTCCGTCTGTAACAGTGCCGAGACGCTGCTGGTGCATCGGGACGTCGCTGAGACTTTTCTGCCCCGCGTGGGCGCACAGTTACGGGAGGCCGGGGTCGAGCTGCGGGCCAACGGGCAGGCCTTGTCCCTGCTGCCGCAGGCCGTTGAAGCTGCCGAACAGGACTGGTATGAGGAGTTTAAC
>JAYTRQ010000720.1:0-2968 GCA_043746125.1 Armatimonadota bacterium
CTGAGACTTCGCCGACTGTGCCGTCAGCGAGTAGCGAACTGGGAAGAGATACTCCGACAGAGAGAATACCAGGGCGAAGACCGGTGCCAGCGCCAGCCAGAAGGAGTGGAAGAGGCAGAGGCCGAGCAGCAGCGCTCCCAATACGACGGCGACGACTCGGGGCAGCCGCCCCGCCTGACGCCGTAGCAAATGAACAGTCCACTCAAACGGTTCGTTACCCGCCTGTTCGGCGCCAACATTGGTCGTCGGATAGGGTGGGGGAAAGGATGACATGGCATTGCGTCGTTGAATTGCTCATTATAACGGTGCATCGGCGAGTTTGTCAAGTCAGTGCCTCAGCAAGGCGAAAAAGGCAAGAAGCCAGAGCGGCATCAGCACGAGTGCGGACGGATACGCGGTGAGCAGCAGGCCAGGGATGACCAGCGGCGTCCGACTGCCTTCCACACCTGAATACCCTGTCGTCATCACAGCGAGATTTGTGGCCGGTGGGCAAGCGGCTTGCAGCAAAATAATGAACGCTATCAGGGAAAGTGCCGCGTCACCCCGCCACCAGGCCCGGCACGTCCACAGCAGAAAAAGAGTAAAGGCAGGCGTCAAAACTAGCTTTGCCCCAACTGCACAGAGTACGTCCTTCAGTTCAGCGGCACGGTTTGCCAGCGAGAGAGACAGCATCCCCCCCAGAATCAGGTTCGCCAGTGGGATCGTCAGGCTGCCGACGTCGGCCACGGCCTGAAATACGAAATGCAGTGGAGCACCAGGCGGCGTCAGGAGGAGATGGAGCGGCGTCAGGGCCACCAGATACCCAAGCAGGACGCCGAGGACGGCGGGCGGAAACAGGCGGGACAGCCCGGCGAGGCGCTTCTGCGGCCTGTCTGAGCGGCCTTCTGTGATCCACCAGAGGCCAAAGCCCCAGAACAGGGGGGAGTACAACACGCCGAAGAGTGAGATCGCGACCAGACTGTTCGCAGCGATCGCGCTGGGGTCAGTCGCTGCTCCGGGCGGGAACGACCCCGCAAGTGTCGGCAGTACCGAGGTTGCTACTGCGATTGGCAGGTAGGCCGAGTTCTGGAACGTCGAAGCTGCGACGACCGCCCGCCGGTGTTCGGGCCTAACTCCCGCCAGTCGGCAGAGAGCGAGACCTGCAAGACAGCCGATTCCGAGGAGGGTGGGGGAGGCGGCGAGTACAGAGAAAGAACTCGCGGGCGAGAACCCTGTCAAGCCATTCGCCGCATTCACAAAGATCAAACTGGGAGCGGCGGCTCGTATGACGAGACCGCTCAGATCCGCTAGGGCGGCAGTACGCAGGAGACCCTGCCGCGCCAGCAGAAAGCCAACGGCAACGACGACCGCGACCCGAAGGACGGCGAGCGCGATAGGAACGGCGATTTCGCTCACCGGCATAGATAGGTTCTCATGTCCCGCCCATTGTCCCCAATTAAAGAACGCCTGTCAATCCCTTGCCCACTTCCGTGAGATTCGGGTACTATGGTGCCATGCCGCTGCTCGACATCCAGGAATGCACTAAGCAGTTTGGGGGCCTGACCGCCGTCAACAAGTTCACGCTTACTCTGGAGTCTGGGGAGCTTGTCGGGCTGATTGGGCCGAATGGCGCGGGGAAAACGACCGCGTTCAACCTTTTGACCGGCGTCTATGCGCCGACGTCCGGTGCGATCTCCTTCGACGGCCGCTCAGTCGCGGGTCACAAGCCTTATCAGATTGCTGCCGCCGGCATCTCACGCACGTTTCAGAACATTCGCCTGTTCCCGACACTCTCGGTCCTGGATAACGTACGCGCCGCCACGCATTTGCACTACAAGCCGTCTCTGCTCAGCGCGGTGATGCGCGGTTCCGGCTTTACCCAATGTGAGCGCGAGTCACGCGATCAAGCGCGTGATCTCCTGGATCGGTTCGGACTGCTCAAGTATGAGCAGGAATTTGCCAAAAACCTGGCCTATGGAGAGCAACGCCGCCTTGAAATCGCCCGTGCTCTGGCGACTAAACCTAAACTGCTTCTTCTTGACGAGCCAGCGGCAGGAATGAACCCCCAAGAGAAGTCGGACCTGATGCAGCAGATTCAGGTTCTGCGCGATGATTACGGACTGACGATTCTCCTCATTGAGCATGACATGAAATTCGTCATGGGCATCTGCAAGCGGATATTGGTACTCGATTATGGTCAGATCATTGCTGAGGGAACGCCACAAGAGATCAGGCACGATCCCAAGGTCATCGAGGCTTACTTAGGGGACGCAGAAGCCGCCGGAAGCGTGGCGTAAACCGATGCTGACATTGGACCAAGTGGAAGTCTCTTATGGTGCGATCCGGGCCTTGCAGCGGATCTCGATCCGAATCGAGGCAGGCGAGATCGTTACGCTGATCGGCGCGAACGGGGCCGGCAAAAGCACGACGCTCCGGGCCATCTCAGGGCTGGTTCCCACCCAGCAGGGGCGGATCGTCTTCGAGGGCAAAGACATTACGTCTACCTCAGCGGACAAGATCGTGCAATGCGGCATTGGACACTCGCCGGAAGGCCGCCGCGTCTTCGCAAACATGTCCGTGCGTGAGAATTTGGAACTCGGCGCCTACACGCGGCGTGACCGGGTCGGCATTCGGAGCGACTATGATCGAGCTTTGGCCCTGTTCCCGCGCCTCCAGGAGCGCCTCCAGCAGAACGCCGGGACGCTTTCAGGAGGGGAACAGCAGATGCTCGCAATGGGACGTGCCCTGATGGCTCGGCCGAAGCTTCTTCTTCTGGATGAGCCGTCGCTCGGACTCGCTCCTTTTCTTGTGCGCGACATCTTCAACATCATTAGGGATATCAACTCCCAGGGGACGACGGTTCTATTAGTCGAGCAGAACGCGCACATGGCTCTGGGAATCGCGCATCGGGGCTACGTTCTGGAGACGGGCCGCATCGTCATGGCAGACAAGGCAAAGGCGCTTTTAGCGAATGAGGATGTCAAAAAAG
>JAYTRQ010000721.1:0-2956 GCA_043746125.1 Armatimonadota bacterium
CCACTCATGCGCCCTTCCTGCGCCTTCCACCGCCAGATACGGCTGCGGCGTGAAGTCCGGGTGCGCGGCAGAAACGCCTAACGCTTCTGCGAAGCCGTACAGCAGGTCTATTTCATGCCGGTCATTCGCCTTCCCCGGCACCGTTGGGTGCGTCAGGAAGAGGGTGTTCCCCTCCCGGTTGCGGTCCCAGCCGACGCGGACGGGCGCATCCGACAGCCAGGTCACCAGGCCACTGAGCAAAAGTCCCTGCATGTCCAAGGCGGCCTGATAACGGTCCGCGCCGAGATCGCGCCGCAGGGCCAGAAGTTCCCCGAGGCTTGGCTTGTCCGGCATCACATACAGGCGGTCAATGAACGGGTTTCCCGACAGCACGTCGGCACAGCGGCGGCGCACGACCCAGCCGAGCGTCATCGCAGGCCGTGCCTCTTTGAGGGCCTGCACGATGGGGAGGGCGTGAATCACGTCGCCGATGCTGCTGGTCTTAACGATCAATAGGCGCTCGATCTCAGCAAGCGGCGACAGAGGCCGAGGCATCCATACTCATTTCTGCATGCTCTGAACCTGTGGGCGGCATGCGCCAGCGGTCGTGCAGCCACAGCCACTGGTCAGGGTACCGCCGGACGATGTCCTCGATGTCCCTCGTGACCTCGGCCATGATGCGCCGGACGTCAGCCTCGGCCTCGGCCGTTTCGTCCGCAAAGATGGCCGGGTAGAACACCATCTGATATGTGCCGTCGGGCATACGCGGGCAGAACATCGGCAGGATGGCCGCACCAGTTTTGCGTGCCAGCACCGCTGGCCCGGCAACCGTCCCCGCAAGCCGGCCAAAGAACGGCACGAACACGTCGTCGGATTTCTGATCGGGCACGATAGCGATGATCTTGTTCGCCCGAAGCTGTTTCAGCAGGGCACGGGGTGAGTCCCCACGCGGGTGGACCGAGTAGCCGTTCGTGCCCCGGACCCGGTCGGTCAGCGCGTTAAACTTCTCGTCCTCACTCTGCCGCGCGACCACTTTGATGTCATAGCCCTCCATCGCGGCCCGCTTGGACAGCCACTCCCAGTTCCCCAAATGAGCGGACACGACGATGGCCCCTTTGCCCCGCGCCAGAAGCCGCTCCATCGGTTCGTACGAGTCACCTTTGACCCAGTATCGCATGTCTTCCAGGGTAAAATCCGCGCCCTTCAGAAACTCCACCAGGGTTGCCCGCGAGAACTGCTGAAAGACACGCTTGATCATCGCACGCCGCTCCGGCTCCGTAAGCGCATCGCCGTAGGCCATTTGCAAGTTCTTCTCGGCAACCTGTCGGTAGCGGGTCGATAAGTGGTAGCCAAGCGTCCCCGTCACCGTGCCCCACGCTAGTGCGGGCTTCCACGGGACACGCCTCACGACCGAGAACAGCGCCCAGAAAGCACCCCGCACGAAGGCTTGCCAGAAGCGTTTGCTCCACCTCACGCCCTCTGTCCCTGCGAGCGTAATGTCGTCAAGATCGTCCTCATAAACTCCGCCTCGTTCTCTAAAGCCATCTCAATCCGAAGCGCATACGTCGGCATCTCAGCCGATAGGCTAGAGGCCGGCCACTTCACGGCGTCCTTCTCCGTCATTACCACGGCCTCTGCGCCCGTCCCCACGGCTTCTTCCAGCACGTCTTTTGCTTGCTCAGGGCTAAACTTGTGGTGGTCGCCCCAGTCTCGGCGACCGACAACACGCGCCCCTGCCCCCTCCAGCATCTCAACGAACGAGCTAGGCTGAGCAATCGCGGAGACGGCGAAGACGCTTGTCCCAGGCAGTGTTTCCAGCGGCCGAACCTGGCTTCCCAGATCGCCCGCAGGGACCAGGCCGACCGCGCGGTGGTCGGCGAAGAACAGAGGCGCGGCAGGGGCGAGATGACGGACTTGTTCCACCAGGACCGAACGCTGAGGCTCGGACAGGCCGCCGGACCGGGTGATAACCACCATACCAGCCCGCGCCAGATGCCGCTTCGGCTCGCGCAGCAGGCCACGCGGGAGCGCCCAGCCGTTGTCGAACGGGCGGCGGGCGTCGAGCAGCACGATGTCCAGGTCACGCGCAAGCTGCCAGAACTGGAAGCCGTCATCTAAGATCAGAGCGTCCAGGGCAAACCGATGCAAGGCCTCCCGGCCCGACTCGCACCGGTCCTTGCCGACCAGAATGGGGACACCAGGCAGTGTCTTCGCCAGCAGGACCGGCTCGTCCCCAGCCTCATCGGCACTCAGAGAGATGCAGCCCTCGGTGTCGGAGACCACGCGGACGGCGCGGCTTTCGCCACCGTGGCCCCGGCTCAGGACAGCGACTCGTTTGCCACCGGCTTTCAGGCGGCGGCAGAGGAGCTGCGTCATAGGCGTCTTACCCGTCCCGCCGACGGAGAGGTTGCCGATGCTGATGACCGGCACAGGCAATCGCCCACGCCGGCGCAGGCCCAGCCCCTCACCAGCAAGATAGGCCTCAAGGCCAACACCATAGAGGCCCGCGCATCCACCTAGAAAGCCGCGCAGAAGTGACGCGGGCACGCCGGGACGCCCCGGCTCCGCGATGACGCTCAGGGCGTATTCTTCTAAGCGCGACGCCACTGCCGCTCCGTGCCGTCCGCCCGCACGGCCCCCACCTCACGCTCGGCCTGATCTTCCAGCGCCGTGATTGCTGCGCCAACCCGTTCCGTCCACACAGCCATCTCTTCCTCACCCTTGACGTCGGCCGGGATCGTGATAGGGTCGCCGTAGAGCCAGACGACGCGGGCGAACGGTAGTGGAATCATGTAGCGATCCCAGGCGCGGAACAGCTTTCGGGGGTAGGCACTGATACCGGAGGGGATGATTGGTGCACCAGACTTCTGCGCCATGAAGATGACGCCGGGCTGGACCACATGGCTCGGCCCACGCGGGCCGTCCGGAGTGTGCGCCAGAGTCGCGCCCGCTTTCAGGTGCTTGATCATCGTCAAGG
>JAYTRQ010000722.1:0-2954 GCA_043746125.1 Armatimonadota bacterium
TGGTGTTCGGTGATGAACGACTTGACGACGGGCGGCAGCTTCTCGCGGTCGGCGATCTCCAGACCGTCTTTGACGTGGGCGGTGACCACCAGGGCTGAGAGCGATGGGTTCAGTCGATCGTGGGCGTTGTCGCCGCCGGTCTGATTCTCAATGAAGAACTGCGTCCGGTTCATCTTGCCCAGATCGTGATAGAGCGCCCCAACGCGGCAGAGAAGCGTGTCTGCCCCAATGGCTTCTGCCGCGGTCACTGCGAGGTTGCCGACTAAAATAGAGTGCGTGTAGGTGCCCGGCGCGAGTTCGCAGAAGCGTTTGAGCAGAGGGCGGTTCGGGTCGGAGAGTTCTAACAGGCCCAAATGCGTCGTGATGCCGAAACTGCGCTCGAACAGGGCCGCGCTCACGTTAAACAGCCCGACCGAGAGCAAGCCGGAGAAAAAGGCCCAGACGACCGCCTGGGTCATGTCCGCCCGCGTGTCCCCTTCGAGCTGCCCCACCAAAAGGCTCAGGATGACGTTGGAGGCGCAGAGCAAACCCGCCGCCCGCAGGACGTCGCTCCGGTTGCGGATGTCCGAGACGGCGAAGATCGCTACCCACGTCGGGAGCAGAGTCAGGATCGAGAAGCGCAGATCGTTGCCCAGAATGACGCCCGACTGGACGGCAAGCAGAGCCGTCACCAGCATCGCCACGCGCGGCTTGATGAGGGCAGCGATCAGCATCCCTGTCGCCGCCACCCAGACCAGGGCGACGTAGCCGAACTGCGACGCGGACAGGCGCACGTTGAGTGCCGCGCTGCCGAGCCGCAGGCCCAGAACGCCCAGTATGACCAGCAAGCTGAGGAGCAGCAGCGTCTTGGTGGAGGCGAAGACGGCAGGGCTGTGCCGGAACAGCCAGAAACAGGTGAGGGCCACCATGAATGAAACCAGGCCTGCCACGCAGGCAACAGCAGCAGGGTCCAGGCGCGGGTTTTGCAGGCCCAGGGCGCGGAGCTTGGTAAGCGTCGTCGGCGTGGCGACTTGGTCGTGGCGAATGACGACGTCACCGGCGAAGATCTGGCCGTAGATCGGCGTAACCGAACGCATCGCTGTCTGAACGGCGGCAACCGTGCGGGACCGGTCCAGAAGGCGGTTCGGCTGGACCACGGCGCGGCCGATGGCGGTCGCGGCGGGAACGTAAGTGCGGGGCAACATGGAAGCCAACAGTCGGTCGGCGATGGCGGAGCGCGAGTCGGCCAAGTCGGTCGGATGGTCGTCGCGGATCTCACGATCCATGACGTCGTGGACGATCTGGTGAGTCAGCCGTTCGGCCTGGTCCAGATGGTAGGCACCAGCGCCGGCGTTCAGGAGTGGCGTCAGCGCCCCGGACGGCACGGGTACGCCCACCTGGGCGTAAATCTCATGCGCCGCCCGCTTTGGGTCCCGCAGGCCAAGCACCTGATCGTGCCGCAGCCGCCCGTAAACCTCCGTGATCGTTTCATCTGCCTCAGAGGCAGCGCGGGCCGAGGAGTAGATCGGCTCGACACGGGCAGCGGCGGCCGTACGGAAGGCGGCCGTGGCGTCTTCATCCAGGTAGCGTACGCTGCGAAGTGCATGAACGTCCTGGGTGCAAGTATCGCCTACGCGCAGCGAGACCTTATCCGGGAGCAGGTGCAGGGAGAGCAGAGCGGACAGGATCAAGACCGTGCCGATGAGCAGGCCCACCCGGCTCCAGTCGCGGGCACGCAGCCAAGCTCGAAAGACTTCCGTACGGCGCTCTTCACTGACGCGCGGCTTTCGGCGGCGGGCGGCACGGCCGAACGGGTTGGCAGTATGGGAACTAGGGGATGGGTCTCGGGCCATAAGGGCAGAGGGTTTGAATGCTTGAGTTGGCGAGGGCAGAGAAACGGAAGGCGCACGCCGGATACCCTGAGCTTTAACCCGAGGGGAAGAGCGTGCGCCGCAAGGCACTGGTTATGCCTTGTCTTTTTCCTCGTTACGAATACGCTTGCGCTTCGCGGCGGCTTTTGCCTTGCGATTTTTGTCGCTCGGCTTCTCGTAGTGCTCGTGCTCGCGCGCTTCCTTCAAAATACCGGTCTGCTGAAGCTGCTTCTTGAAGCGCTTCAACGCGCTGTCCAGCGATTCGTTTGGACGGACCTGAATCTGGGTCAACCTAATCCCCCCCAACTGTCTTAAAAGTCGTTGATAAACTGGCGTTCTCGGTGACAAGAACGAGATAGTATACCACCCCAAAGCTACCCCTGTCAACTTTACGAGGCGTTGGGAGTGCCTAAGTTAGTTGTGGCAGAAATGCGATCACGTCCCCCTTGTAGTTCGGGTGCGCCCGCCGCCAGAGCTGACGCTCGTTGTAGCAGTGCACGAACAGGAAAACCGCCCGCCGCAACGCCTCGATACACCGGCTGAAGCAACGGCTCTTCCGGCCCAACCGCGCCAGGGAGTGACGCAGGTCCGCGTTGCCCCCCTCCACCGAGTAGGTCTGGCTCTTGCCCAGGGCGACCGCATGGCCCCCCGGTGCATACAAGAGCGTCGGGTACACGTTGAACTCGTCACTGAAGTAGGACCCGGCACCGAAGTAGGACCCGGCACTGAAGTAGTGCGGCGCGGCCGGGGCCCGGTCTACCACGTCCTGGAGTGCGTCCCAGTCGCGCTCCTCCACGACAGACCAGCCAACGAGAGTGTGGGTGGCCCGGTCTACGGCCGTGCAGACGTAGACGCGCCTTTTTTTAAGCCAACGAAGGTGTACAGCTCGTCGAGCTCGACCGTCTCGGCCTGCGCGGGCTGGGGCGTCTGCGGGTGCTGCGCCTCTAGCCCGGCGTGGTAGGCCGTGAGCCAGTTGGCGACCGACTGGTGGTTGACCGAGAGCAGGCGGGCGATGCGGCGCAGGTTGAGGCCGTCGAGGGACATGGTGACGGCCTGGCGGCGCAGGGCGTCGGGGTAGCCGCTCTTCTTGGGGGCGGGCGTGTA
>JAYTRQ010000723.1:0-2952 GCA_043746125.1 Armatimonadota bacterium
TTTTCGTTTGCTTGCCGACAATCGTTTGCTTGCCGACAATCGTTTGCTTGCCGACAATCGTTTGCCGACGGCCGCTCTTGCTTTCTAGGTAGCAGGTGCCGCCCGGCTTCCTGATTGATCCCTGCTTCAGATTGATTCCGCCGGCTGCTTTCTCATCTTGTTGTTGGCCGCGTGCCCCTCCCTTTGTCGCCTCCAGATCGGGGCCCCGAATCAGGGCCCCGAATCAGGGCCTCGAACTGCTATACACATCCCATGGCGACAGACACCTCCAAAAAGCAGAGGCCTGAAAAAGTGTAGGTAGTGGTCAAGTGTAAACAGTTTGTTGTATACTCTGGGCATGGTCATCCAGACAGTCCTCTGTGCCCACTGCGGCAGCGTCAACCTGCGCCGTGACGGCAAGGCCCCCAACGGCAAGCAGAAGTATTTCTGCCACGACTGCCGCAGAGGGAGCCGCCAAGACCCTAGCCCACGCGGCTACAGCGCTGAGTTTCAGGCCCAGGTACTCGCGGCCTATCACGAGCGCTGCTCCCTGCGCGGGGTCTGCCGCATCTTCGGGGTCAGCCGCCAGACGCTCGTCACCTGGCTTAAAAAAAGCCGCGCACCTGCCGCCCCTCAGGAAGACGCTGGCGAGAGCTAGGAAGGCTGACGTGCTGGAACTTGACGAGATGTGGTCGTTCGTCAGGTTCCGCAAGAACAAGCGCTGGGTGTGGCTCGCTCAGTGCCGCCGCACCCGCCAGATCGTCGCCTACGCCATCGGCGACCGCAGCCAGAAGACGTGCGCGCTCCTGTGGAAGCGCATCCCGAAGGCGTACAAGGGCGCCTTCGTCTACAGCGACTTCTGGGAGGCTTACCAGAAGGTGCTGCCCCCGGAGCAGCACCAGGCCACAGGCAAAGGCGACGGGCAGACCTGCCACATCGAGCGCTTCAACAACACGCTCAGGCAGCGGCTGGCGCGGTTCGTCAGGCGGACGCTCTCGTTCTCCAAATGCGAGCGGATGCACGAGATGTGCCTGCGCTTGTTCCTGCACGAGTACAACCTGAACTGTCTGAACTAGACCACTACCAAAGCGTTTAACGCGCACCTGTCCAAGTACCGGATCGTGGTCGAGCACAGCCTGGCGCAGATGAACCAGTTCCAGGCGCTGGCGCAGGTCTTCCGTCACGACTACGATAGGCACAGCGGTCTGACGCGGATCGTGGCCGGCTTGGTCAACCGCCGCGTCGAAAAGAGGTCGATCAAGTGCTACGCGACGGCCTAAAGTCAGAGCGACAGCCCGCTAACAGAGCCACTGCGTTATCACGCGACACCTTTAGTGAACACTTCTTCACGCGCTATCGAGAGCAGAAAAGACGGATCGAACTGAGTACCATCAAAGGACCAGAGTGGGACCAAGGCTATGGCGAAATACTTTATCGCAGGGGGAGCCGGCTTCATCGGCTCCCACCTGTGTGACCGGCTGGCCGCCGAAGGGGCGTCAGTCACGTGTTACGATAACTTCGACCCCTTCTATGATCCGGCCCTCAAGTGGCGTAATCTGAACATGGCGCGCGTTTGCCCCCGCGTGAGCGTCGTCGAGGCAGATATCCGTGACAGTCATACGCTGAGCCAGGCCCTCACCCGATCAGAAGCGGATTGCATCGTGCATCTCGCCGCGAAAGCCGGCGTCCGGCCGTCCTTCCAGGAGCCCGCCGAGTACCATCAGGTCAACGTGTGCGGGACCGTAAACGTGCTGGAGGCGGCCCGGAAGTTAGGGGTACGGAGGGTTATCCTTGCCTCCTCGTCCTCCGTCTACGGAAACTCGCCGCGTCGTCCGTTCCGCGAAGATGATCCTGTGGACCGGCCGCTCTCGCCTTACGCCGCCAGCAAACGTGCCATGGAGCTCGTTGGCTCGGTCTACGCGCAGGCGTACGGGCTGGATGTCGTGTGTCTCCGGTTCTTCACCGTCTACGGCCCGCGTCAGCGGCCGGACATGGCGATCGCCCGCTGGGTGCGCTCCGTCGAGGCCGCGACGCCGATCCAGGTCTTCGGTGACGGGCGGCAGACGCGCGATTTCACCTATGTCGAGGACATCGTCGACGGCATCGTAGCGAGTTTGTCTCACCCGGCCCGGCTCGGGTTCCAGGTGTGTAACCTCGGCGGTGCATGCCCCGTAACCGTCATGGAACTGATACAGACGATCAGTGAGGTCACAGGGCGGGCACCCGTGCTGGAGTATGAATGCGCCCAGCCGGGGGATGCGCTTGCCACGGCCGCTGACATCGGGAAGGCCGGGACGATGTTCGGCTACAGACCGAAGGTCGGTCTCAGGCAGGGTCTCGCGAGCTACCTGGAGTGGGTTCGGTGCGGGCAGGAATAGGCGCGAGTGTCAGTCGTTAAGGTCTTGCGTTAGGGTCTTGTTCCAGAACGGTACCAGCCGCCGACCCCGCAGCCCTCCATCCCAGCGGCACGTACACGCTTTGCCCGCCGTCCGTGATGCTGGCCTGAAGGATGCGGCAGTCGCCTTCGTGCGCCCCAAAACCTTCGGCACGAGCTGGGCCTGCCACATAAAGTTTGTTAGCAGTATCAGCTATTTCACAAAAAAAGCGCTCTATCGGGATACTTTTGAAGGGTTGGAGGGATCGGAATGAGACAAAATAACAGACAGATGGCTGTGATTGCACTCGCAACGACCGCCGTTATTGCTGGAGGGTGCTGGTTCGGTGTCGCCTCAACTCGGGCGCAGCAGGAGGATGCACCGCAGGCCGTGGTGCGGGCCTACTTGGCCAACATCAGCCATAGCCGTTATGGCGCTAATAGGACATTGTTTATCGGCAGTAAGGCCCCTGTTGTCGGCATTCCAGCAGGTCTGGGAGTCGACAAAATCTGGGTGAAAGACGCGGAAACTGTCATCCATGAAGGAGAAGGGAAACCGCAATTCCGCCAGGTGATTGACTCCATCCAAACTCGCTCGC
>JAYTRQ010000724.1:0-2952 GCA_043746125.1 Armatimonadota bacterium
TCGCAGTTTTATTGTTCGTGCAGGAGCCCATGCAGTTTCTCCCGCAGAGTGAAGGGCATACACTGGACGGTGATCTTTTGGCGCAGCGAGACGATCAGAGTTTTTTCGAACGTGAAGCGGCGCAGACAGGGCCGACAGAGCTCGAGGTGCTTCAGGACGACGGCATGCTCCGCCTCGCTCAGTTCATGGTCCAGATACTCGTTCAGGCGCCGGACGGCTTCTTCGCACGAGTAGAAGTCTGCGCCCATACAGTCCTGGTCATTCAGGCCTGCTTTGTGATTCACTTGCTCATCCACGAATCTCTTCTCCGTTGAGATAGTCCCATAGGGCGCGCTGTAACAGCTTTCGGCCGCGCGACAAGCGCGAGCGGACGGTGCCGACGGGAATCTCTAAAGTGTCTGCGATCTCCTGGTAAGACATCTCTTCCAGAGTCGCCAGGGCAACTGTGTCCCGGAACTCTATCGGCAGGGCTTGAATAGCCCGCTCGATGGCCTCGATGTCTATCTTCTCCAGGACGGCTTTTTCCGGGTTTTCGGTCTCCAGATGCTCGCCGCCAACCCCAGACACGCCGTCTTCGGTCAAACGGTTGTACAGGTAGAAGTCTTCCAAGCCGTCGTAGGAGACGGTCTCGCCTTGGCGGGACTTGCGGCGGTAGTCATTCAGGAAGACTGTGTTCATTATTCGGAACAGCCACGCTTTGGCATTCGTTCCCGGCTGATACTGGTAAAAAAAGCGGTACGCGCGGAGGTAGGTGTCTTGCAGGAGGTCCTCAGCGTCGTTAGCGTTGCCGGTCAGACGCAGGGCGTTGCGGTACAGGGCGTCGAGATGGGGGTTCATCTCGGCCTCGAACAACACGGGGTCGGTGGGACGGGGTGTGCGCGGCACCTCGGTGTCCAGAACAGGTTGTGACTGTGTTTCGGTCATAGGTGTTTGCCAGCTAACCACTCAACGGGGCACTTAAGTACCCGTCTGGGGGGGCGCTTCGCGTCGACCGCCCAGGGGACGGAATACGAAGAAGCCTCTCCCACTCTTTCGTCCGTAGGACGGTCGGCGCAGCCTCCTAGACGGGCATCTAATTGCCCGGCTCACTGCCCCTGGACCATCATTTCCGTAGTCGAATGAATTTTCTGCGCCCACTGCTCAGAATGTCCCCATCATCCCATATTAGATAAGCCGTGTAATCGGTCATCTTTTGCCCATTGATCTTGATTTCGCCATCTTTGATTCGCCGTTTGGCATCACTGCCACTCGTTGCCAGCCCGGATTTAAACACGACGCAGCTCAGCAGCATAGCGGTACTTTGGTCATCCCCCCTCAGACATTCAGGAGGTATTTTGTAATCAGGCATGTCATCGGGGACTTCATGCTGCTTGTGGACGCGCTCGAACTCGTCGTCCGCCGCCAGCGCCGCTTCAGCGCTGTGGTAGAGCGTAACGATCTCGCGGGCCAGCCGTTTCTTGGCCTCGCGCGGATGCGTCTGCGCCGAGTCCGTCAACGCCCGCACTTCGTCCAAGGGAACGTCCGTGCAAAGCTCAAAGTAGCTGGGCATCAACTCGTCACCCAATGACATCAGCTTGCCGAACATCTCCGTAGGCGGCTCCGAAATGCCCACGTAGTTGCCGAGCGACTTGCTCATCTTCTTGACGCCGTCCAGGCCCACTAGAGTCGGAACGAACAGAGCCACTTGCGCTTCCTGACCGAGTTCTTTCTGGAGGCCGCGGCCGGCAAGAATGTTGAAGGTCTGATCCGGCCCACCGAGTTCGACGTCGGCGTGGATGGCAACGCTGTCGTAGGCCTGAGACAGCGGATACAGCAGCTCGTGCAGGCTGATCGGCTGGCCCTGACTGTAACGGTTGGCGAAATCCTCGCGCTGCAAGACCTGAGCGACGGTGATCTTGGAGCACAACCGGACGAGGTCTGCAAAAGTAAGTTTACCCAGCCACTCGCTGTTGAAACGGACACGGGTCTTGTTCCGGTCAATAATTTTGGCGAGCTGGTCCACATAGGTCTGGGCGTTGGCAGCGATCTCCGCCTCGGTGAGCATGGGCCGCGTGGCGGACCGCCCGGATGGGTCGCCAATCAGAGTGGTGTAGTCGCCGATGATCAGCACGACATCGTGGCCTAAGTCCTGGAACTGCCGAAGCTTCCGCAGGACGACCGAATGGCCCAAATGGATGTCGGGCGCGGTCGGGTCCAGGCCAAGCTTAATCTGCAAGGGCCGTCCATCTTTGGCCGATTTCGCCAGTTTGGCCTTGAGTTCGGCACGCGGCACGATGTCAAAGGTGCCGCGCGAAAGCAGTTCCATCTTCTGGTCGAGGGAGAGGTCGGAGGGAGTTGTAACAGTGACACACATAACAAAGGGAGTCTAGCACACCGGGCGGGCCAAAGTCAATTCGTCCGGCCCCCGGCCCCCAATTCAGGGGGAAAGCGGAACAGGATTAGGAGGGGAGGAAGAAGGCGGCGAGCAACAACAAGTGGAAAAAATGGACCGTACCCTTCACCACCAAGAGCCTCCGTAGGGGCGTCCGTACGGGGCATTCGTTGATCCTTAACCGAAACTTAATCTAGCCTTCACGTGCCCTTAATAAACGCGCCCCATAATAGGGGTGTGGCTGAGGTCGAAAGACCTCCCATTGCTCATCCCCTTTTTTGAGCCGCGACCCGTGTCGCGGCTTCTTTTTGTCTCACGCATTGTTCCAAGCGGCGGGTACAATGCGCCTATGCTTCAGGAATCAGACGGACGAGACGGTGAACAGGCGCTACTGGAAGGCGCAATCTCAGTGAGTTCGGCCCTGCAAGGGGGACACCGGGACGTTGTGCGCGTGTGGATCAGCACGGGCCGGAGCGACAGCACGACGCGCAGCCTGGAACGGCTCGCCCGGCACGCCGACGTTCCCGTAGAGCGTGTCTCTGTGGAGGACATTGAGGCGCGGGCGGGCGGCAAGACGCACG
>JAYTRQ010000725.1:0-2952 GCA_043746125.1 Armatimonadota bacterium
GCCCGACAAGACCGACGCCTTCATCCGCGCCGAGATGGCGGCGGGCCGGCGCATCATGGGCTTCGGCCACCGCATCTACAAGGTCCGCGACCCGCGCGCTGCCATTCTGTCCCAAGCCGCCGAGAGGATGGCCGCCCTGACCGGCGATTATGAGCTGCTGAACCTCACCAAGTCGGTCGAACAGACAACGATCAATGTGCTGGCCGAACTGAAACCCGGCCGCGACCTGTACGCTAACGTCGAGCTGTACGCGGCCCTGATATTACACGCCGTCGGCGTCCCGTCCGCCCTGTTCACCCCTATCTTCGCCGTGGGCCGCACAGCGGGCTGGACCGCCCACATGATCGAGCAGCTCGACGGCAACCGCATCATCCGCCCCGACTCCGTCTATGTCGGCCCGCACGATTTGAAGTGGCAGCCGATGGACGCGTGAGCGTAGGCAGAAGGTGTAGTAAGCCATGCGGGACTTGATCGAACTCTATCTGCGGCGTTCCAGTCCCCCCCCTTCCGCCGAGGCCATCCGCGCCTTCGAGGCGTACTTCGGGGCGATGCTCCCTGCTAACTACCTGCATCTTCAAACTACACGACGGCCCTCAGGGAGTTCGTGGAAGATGCAGATCAAGTCGCCGAGCTCTTCGCACTGACCGTTGATCCCAAAGGCAGCGGCGGCATTTAGGACAACACATGGCTTCTTCTGAACGAGCTTGAAGCCGTTGGCAAGGCCGAGAACATCGTCTGCATCGCCAGGAACAGCGAGTTTGACTCTGTCTATCCGGATATGAACACCGACCCGCTGTGCGTCCGTATTCTCTGCCATGATCTTAAGGAGACAATTCCTAAGATCACTGACTCGTTTGAGGAGTTCTTAGCGGGTCTGCACTACCAACGGTAGCGGTAGAAGGACCATGTGTTGAAACACACGGCTAGACGGCCTGCGGCCACGAAGTACCGCTTCGCGGCACTCGCCAGGAGATTGTTCTTATCCCCGCGAAGCGGGGATTGTTGGCGTCTGCGCCGTGTAGCCGTGTGCTTCAGCACATGGTCTGGGATTACAGGCAGGTGAGGAGCGATAATGAAATTGCCGAATTGGTTTCAACCGCGTCGCCTCAATCGCGCTCTGCTCGTTGCGGTGTCTAGAGGTGAGACGCAGCAAGTGAAGCAACTGCTTGATGCAGGAGCCTCTGCAAACGCTGAAAGCCAGCGCCGAACCGCCCTGAGCATCGCCGGTCACTCCCCTTGGAGTAACGCTGCTATAGTCCGTCTGTTGCTAGAGCGTGGTGCCTTCATCAATGGAGATCCAAAGCGGCGAACTGAGAAACCTCTTGTTATCGCCTCGCATCAGAGCGACAAAGAGCGCATCTGGCTGTTGATAACCAGCGGCGCAGATGTCAATGCTCGTCAACCAGACATGGGTACAGGGCTTACGCCGTTACAAGAGTTGGTAAGGTGGGCCGACTTGGAGACCCTCGGCCTGCTCTTGAAGCGCGGCGCAAACATCAACAAGAAATGTGGTGTCCATGAAGGGCGTATGAGCGGTGGCTTCACGGCACTTCATACAGCGGCTGGCGCGGGCCGTCCAGATGTTGTGGCCTTCCTTCTTGAAAATGGCTCCGACATAACTCTTACTGATGCTCAAGGCAGGTCCGCGCTTGATTATGCTCGTAGAGCACTAGACCAGCCATTTTTCCGCGACAAGAGAGCCGAAAAATGGGCAGAGGTTTATCGAGAGACGAAGGCGGAAGCTTATCGTGAGACGATCGCCCTGCTTGAAAAGGAAATAAAACCATGCCCAAATCACTGATGATACGTCCTGACGAAGTCCGCAAGTCTCATATGGTCGAGTTCAAGCCGATTCCCGCTAATCAATACAGTAGGACCATGGCCGACGAGCTGGACCGCTTCGCCTCCGAAGATCTGGTGCGGATACACCGGGATATGGCGGTCATCCGGGCCTTCGAGTCCATGCTGCAAGAAGTCAAGACGACCAACAAGTTCGAGGGCATCGAGTACAACCACCGCGGCCCCGCCCACCTCAGCATCGGGCAGGAGGCGGCTGCTGTGGGGCAGGCATACTTGTTAGGCGCAAACGACCACATCTTTGGGTCGCACCGGTCGCACGGGGACATCCTGGCGAAAGGTTTGTCGGCCATTGAGAAGCTGGACGACGACGCCCTTCTCCACATCATGCGGACGTTCTGGGACGGGGCCATCCTCAAGGTCGTGGAGGGCGACGCCGACGGGTCGGTCAAAGACCTCGCCGTGGACTTCCTGCTATACGGCACGCTGGCCGAGATCTTCGGGCGCGAAACCGGCTTCAACCGGGGCATGGGCGGGTCCATGCACGCCTTCTTCACGCCGTTTGGGGTCTACCCCAACAACGCCATCGTCGGCGGGTCGGCCGACATCTCCGTGGGCGCGGCCCTGTACAAGAGAGTCAACCGCAAGCCGGGCCTGGTTATTTGTAATATTGGGGACGCCTCGGCGGGCTGCGGGCCGACCTGGGAGGCCCTGTGCTTCGCGACGATGGATCAGTTCAAGTCGCTCTGGGACGAGGCGCTGGGCGGCGGGCTGCCGCTGATTATGAACTTCGTCAACAACTTCTATGGCATGGGCGGCCAGCCGGTCGGCGAGACGATGGGCTTCGGCACTTTGGTACGCATGGGCGCCGGCCTGACCCCGGACCAGATGCACGCCGAGCGGGTGGATGGTTACAACCCCCTGGCCGTCATTGACGCCATCGCCCGCAAGAAGGAACTGCTGGCGCGGGGCGAAGGGCCGGTCCTGCTCGACACCATCACGTACCGCTTCAGCGGCCACTCGCCCTCCGACGCCAGTTCGTACCGGGAGAAGTCGGAGATCGAAGAGTGGCGGCAGGTGGATTCGATTGAGACCTATGCCCGCGACCTGGTCTTGAGCGGCCTGGTGACGGCCGATGACCTGGACGCGGTGCGG
>JAYTRQ010000726.1:0-2946 GCA_043746125.1 Armatimonadota bacterium
GGCACCGCCGACGAACTCCAGCGGTTTGACTTCATCATCCATAACGATTATACCAGATCTGGGATAAAGCTACTTCCCGTGCTTCTCCTTCAAGGCCCAGTACATCCGGGACTGCATCCCGTGGGTCTGGACGTTGCCGACGGAGAGGCGCTGGTCGAAGGTCTTGGAGTCGAACGACGCTAAATCTTCGTTGTACAAGGCCCACTCGGACTCGCGGCCGGTGACGACGCAGCTTCCCTTGAACAAGCGCAGGCGGACCGTGCCGGTGACGCGCTCCTGAATCTTGCCGATGAAGGCCTCTAAGTCGTCCTTGAGCGGGTCGAACCACAGGCCATAGTAGGCCAGCTCGCCCCACTGCTGGTCCACCATGAGCTTGAACTTGCGCTCGGCAGCCGTGGCGACCAGGGCCTCCAGGGCGGCGTGGGCCTTCACCAAGACAGAGCTGGCGGGGCACTCGTAGTTTTCCCGGCACTTGAGGCCGAGCAGGCGGTCTTCCATGATGTCCACGCGCCCCACCCCATTGTCCCCGGCGATCTTGTTCAGGCGGGTGACCAGAGACAGGCCGTCCAGAGTCTCGCCGTCGAGCGAGATGGGCACGCCGTTCTCGAAGCCGATGGTGAGAGTTTGGGGCGCGGCATTCGCGGCGTCCAGGCCCTTGGTCCACTGGTAGATCTCTTCGGGCGGGGCGTAGTTCGGCTCTTCCAGATGCCCGCCCTCGATGGAGCGGCCCCACAGGTTCTCGTCAATGGACCAGATCTTGTCGGCTGAGACCGAGATGGGGATGTTCTTGACGCGGGCGTACTCGATCTCCTCGGTGCGCGTGTAGTTGTGCTCACGCATCGGGGCAATGATGGGCGTGTCGGGCATCAGGGCACGCATGACGTACTCGATGCGGAACTGGTCATTGCCCTTGCCGGTGCAGCCATGGCAGAAGGCGTCCGCGCCGAGCCGCTGGGCGACCTCGACGGCTTTGAGGCCGATCAGGGGCCGGGCGATGGCGGTAGACAGGGGGTAGCCCTGGTAGTCGCCGTTGGCCTTGACGGCGGGCCAGCAGTAGTCCTCGACGAACTCCTTTTTGGCGTCGGCGGTGTAGTGCTCGGTGCCCAGGGCGCGGGCGCGGTCTTCGGCGCTTTTGACGTCTTCGGCGGGCTGGCCGACGTCCACGGTGACGGTGACGACGCGCTCGAAGCCGTAGTCTTCGCGCATCATGGGGATGGCGACGGAGGTATCGAGTCCGCCGGAGTAGACGAGGACGACTGTTTTAGGCATAGTGAATTGTTCCTTTAGATTCCCCCTAGCCCCCAATAATGGGGGAACCGGATGAAAACACCGGTCGGGCTTCGTTTTGTCTTGCTCCCCCATTATTGGGGGCTGGGGGGTGCTACAGCACGAGCGCCAGGATCGCTTTCTGGGCGTGCAGGCGGTTCTCGGCCTGGTCGAACACGACCGAATTGGGACCGTCCACGATGTCGGCGGTGATCTCCTCGCCCCGGTGGGCGGGGAGGCAGTGCATGACCAAGGCGTCGGGCTTGGCATGAGCCATCAGGGTGGCGTTGACCTGGAAGGGCGCGAAGACGGCGGCGCGGGCGGCGGCTTCTTCCTCCTGGCCCATCGAGGCCCAGACGTCCGTGTAGACGGCGTCGGCGTCCTGGACGGCCTCGGCGGGATCGTGGGTCAGAGTCAGGATTGCGCCGGTCTCTTGGGCGAAGGCGAGGGCCGTCTGCCACAACTCTGCGTCCGGCTCATAGCCTGCGGGGCAGCCCAGGCGGAAATGGGTGCCGACCTTGGCGGCCAGAAGCATCAACGAGTGGGCGACGTTGTTGCCGTCGCCGACGTAGGCCAGGGTCAGGCCCAACAAGTCGCCCTTGCGTTCGGCCAGCGTCTGGAAGTCTGCCAGCGCCTGGCAGGGGTGTTCGCGGTCACTCAGGCCGTTGATGACGGGGATGGTTGCGTATTCGGCCAGGTCCAGAACGGCCACATGGTCGAAGGTTCGGGCCATGATGCCGTCAATCCAGCGGTCCAGGTTGCGGGCGACGTCCGGCACGGTCTCGCGGACGCCCAGCCGGCCCTCTAAATAGATGGCGTTGCCGCCCAATTGCGTCATGCCAGCCTCGAACGTGACGCGGGTCCGCAAAGACGGCTTCTCGAACAGCATCGCCAGCGTCTGGCCTTTGGCGAACAGGGTCTGCGTCTCGTCGAACTTGTGCGCCTTGAGCCGGGCGGCGACGTCCAGGATCAGCCCAATCTCTTCGGCCGACAACGGCTCAATGCCGATGATGTCGCGCCCGCGCAGGCGGGTCTCGCCCAGGACGTCGTAGAGGTCCGAGCGGCCACGGGGCGGCGGCCCCATGCGCTGGGAGGGGTTTCGTGCGCCCGGCGCGGGCGGGACGTCAGGTATGTCGTCAAGCGGTGTCTGTCTGTTCATCAGTCGCCCCCAGAAGTTTCTCTTGGCCTTGTCACCCGTCACGCACCTTGGCTTGTTATGCCCTTGCAGCAGAGCGACTTGGTAGCGCGTGCGTTCCAGCGTCACGCCCAGCTTTGTCAGCGTCACCCCCGCCACACCCTCGCCCTCACGGATGAGGCCGAGCAGCAAGTGTTCCGTGCCGATGTAGTCGTTGTTGAACTGCCGCGCCTCGTAATAGGCCAGGTCAATCACCCGCTTGCCCTGCGGCGCAAGCTGCATGTCCTGACCCGAGCGGCCGTCGCCCCGCGCGACCTGGCGCTCGACCTCAGACCGGATGCGCCCCAGGCTGACGCCCAGCCGGTCTAAAATGCGAGCCGCCACGCTGTCGTTCTCGCGGACCAGCCCTAAGAGCAGGTGCTCCGTAGAGACGTATTTCTGGCCGAGCCGTCCGGCCTCTTCCTGGGCGTAGTAGACGACTTTGCGGGCGCGTTTGGTGAATCGCTGCCACATGGCTGCCTCCCCTAGAGCGAGGAGCGAGGGGA
>JAYTRQ010000727.1:0-2946 GCA_043746125.1 Armatimonadota bacterium
CCTGAAGCCCGGCGCGTTCACGCCCGTCGCCGCCGTCGCCTCCAATGACCAGGCCTTGGGCCAGATCGCGGAGGGCATCAGCCGGTCCCGCTTCTGGAAGGACACCGCCATCTTCGTCATCGAGGACGACGCCCAGAACGGCCCGGACCATGTGGACGCCCACAGAACCGTTGGCCTCGTGATCTCCCCCTACGTCAAACGCCACACGACCGACAGCACGCAGTACACCACGGCGTCCATGATCCGCACGATGGAGATGATCTTGGGGCTGCCCCCCATGACCCAGTTCGACCGAGCCGCCACGCCGATGCTTCGTTGCTTCACATGCCGTCCCGACCTGAGCGCTTACGCGAACGTCAGGCCACGCGTGGACCTGGAAGCAAAGAACCCGGCCAAGGGACCGGGTGCGACGGCCTCTAACAAACTGGACCTATCCGGCCCGGACCGGGCGGACCCAAACGCCCTGAACGCGATCCTGTGGCACGCCCTCAAGCCGGGCCAGCCGTTGCCTGCGCCTGTTCGGAGCGCCCGGCTCATTCGGTAGGGCTGGAGGGGAGCCCCCGCCTCCGCAAGCTTACCAGTTCTTCGCCCCGCCTCTCTAAACGCCCCCGAACCGCGCCGATACTCTCCGTAGAAGCCAATTTTTGGCCGGAGAGTCCTATGCCTACCGCCACTAAATCGCCCGACGCCCCGCAGATCGTCCAGCAGATCCCGCTGGACCAGATCGTCGTCAACGCCGACCAGCCGCGCAAGTCGTTCTATCAGGACACGCTGGACGAACTCGCCGCGTCCATCAAAGAGCGTGGGGTGCTGGAACCCATCGTCGTCCGCCCCTTCCAGGGCAAGCTCCAGATCGTCATGGGCGAGCGCCGCTACCGGGCCTCCAAGATCGCCGGTATGACGACCATCCCGGCCATCGTCAAGGAGATGAGCGACGAGGATGCTCATGCCGATGCCCTCTTGGAGAACTTCCAGCGCGAGGACATGAACCCGATTGAGAAAGCACGGGCCATTCAGGGCCTGCTGACATTCATGTCGTGGGAGAAGTGCGGCAAGACGCTGGGCGTGTCCGAGACGACACTGCGCCGGTCTTTGGAGCTTCTGGAGTTGCCCCAGTTCGTCCAGATGGAGCTGACCCTGCGCGAGCCGAAGCCCGGCGAGATCCTGCTGTCGGAGGGTCACGCCCGCTCCCTCGCCGCCCTAGCCCACGATCCGGTCTCACAGAAGCGCATGGCCGACAAGATCAAGGTGGAGCGGCTGAACGTGGGCGACTCCGAGAAGATCATGGCCGCCATCGTCAAGTTCCCAGACAAGAAAGAGGCCTTCCTACGGGTCCCGCTGTCCGTGACGGAGCAGCTCCTGCGAACGCTGGGGGCGCGGGCGGAGAAGGCCAAGCCGTACCGCCCGGCCACGGCCGAGCAGCACATGAAGGCTATTGACAAGGTCGGCCAGCAGCTCAACGACCTGCTGGACGAGCGTGTCCTGGAGTACCTGAGCGCGGTCCAGATGAACCAGATGCTGGCGACCTGTGCTGAGCTGGGCCGGGCCTTGGACGAGTTCAACCGCAAAGTGCGTCTGGCCCTGAAGTCCAAAGAATACGGCTTCCAGGAGACCTACATCCACTGCCCCCTGTGCGGCCGGGTGGAACTCGTGGGGAGTCTGCGCTGCTCGGTCTGCTGGACGATCCTGCGGCGCTGCTACGACTGCGGCAACTACGACCGCCTGCACGAGAAGTGCGCGGTGTCGGCGGCGCAGGTGTATGTGGCGGAGGCGGAGACGCCCAAGGAGTACTCCAAGAGCTACAAGTGCCCCGATTACAAGCCCAAGTATGAGGCGCAGGCCACAAAAAACTTGAAAATCGCCGCGTAGGCGAGGCAGAGACAGGGACACACGCAGAGGGTCCGGGCGCATTGCGCCCGGCCCCTTTCTTGCTTCTCCAGCTTATTCTTGCAGAAGGAAAGCGAATAGGGCAATATCCTTACCTTGACCATCACCTGGTTCTTCGCCCCGACCTTCGGGCACTCACACTTCCGAAGCCAAACCGAGCGCCCGCTCCAGACCCTCCTGCGTCGGACATTCCGGGGCGAGGCCCAGCCGGACATATCGGCAGGACCGGGGGCTTCGGGGCGAGATTCGAGACTTTAAAGAGATGGCGAAGCCGGGGAGAAGAGCGCGAGATTTCTCTATCCTCCCTACTGATGCCGCTTCTGAGACGTCTTGTGTTTGGCCACAGACGCGGTCATGGCCCACAGCGGGGGATTAAGAACGAAGGCTGCCGCTTTGCATGAAGCGGCGGCCTTTGCTCGTTCCTCAGACGAGTCACTAGATCACTGACCCAGGGTAGAGGGAAAGCAGGCCGTCTACGCTGGCAAGAGGCAGGCCTTCGGTCATTGCCTGGGCAATCAGGGGGCGATCAAAGGGATCTCGGTGGTGGGGCGGCAGCGTCTCCAGTGCGAAGACATGCGTGGGCGTAATTGGTAGGATTTGGAGGCCGTGCCGTGCCTGCTGATCTCGGATGATCTCCGCGAGCGGCAGGGCCAGCGGCAGCTTGCCGAGGCCGCTTTTGATCTGGATCTCCCACAGACTGACCAGGCTGAGAAAAAGCATAATGGACGGGTCGCGGCATAGAGCCAGCACAGTGGCAGAAAGCCGTTCCGGCGCACTGTCCCACCAGAGGAAGGTGTGTGTATCCAGCAGGAGACGGTTCACCCGCCGTCCGCCCCTGCTCCGTCCTCAGCCCCCAGCCAGAAGGCATCCGGCAGGGGCGCGTCAAAGTCTTCCGCAATCCAGTACCGACCGGCGTGGAGGCCCGGAGTGCGCGGGTCTGCCTGCGTGTGCGCCGCATTCTCCGCCTCTGAAGCGTGCAGGGCAAGCTGGCGCACGTATGTGGCTACGTCCCGCCCTTGCTGCGCCGCCTTGTGCATCAGCGTATCGGCCACTTCGGGC
>JAYTRQ010000728.1:0-2944 GCA_043746125.1 Armatimonadota bacterium
CCGTACTGCGATTGCTGAAGTTCAGGAAGTAGTTGAGCCGGTTGGTGCCGGCCTGACCGCCCACGGCCAGCGACTGGTCGAAGGTGGAAAGCTCGCCGCCGTCCAGCGAAAGGGAACGGAAGGGCGTGATGGTGCCAAAGCGCGGCACGATGTTCAGGATGGCGGCCGTCTCGCCGCCATATTCGGGGGAGTAGCCGCCGGTCTGGACGTCAATGCTCTGGACCGAATCGGGCAGCAGGACTTGACCGATGCGGCCTTGGAAGGCCTGCGGCAGCTTGACGCCGTACAGGTAGGTAGCCGTGTTGGAGTGATCCTCGCGCGGATGGGCCTGGCCGTTGGAGTCGAAGTTGATGCCGGGCGTGGTAATGAGCAAACTCCGCAGGCTCTGCGGGTTCCCGATGGTGCTGAGCTGGCGCGGCCCGCGCGGGCTGATACGAGTCTGGTTCGCGGTCTGGCCGCGCCCGATAGTGACGACTGTGCCAATCCTGCTGATGATGCGCTTGGTCAGAGCCACGTCCACTTCAGTGCTGGTATCGGCGAGGACGGCGAGGGTGCGGGTGTCTGCGTTGAAGGTGACAACTTCGGTCGTGACCGTCCAGGGCCGTATTTCGAGCGGCGGGCTGAGGACGACGCCGTCGGCATCGGTTTTGTCTTTCAGATCGGGGCGGACGCCGGCCGTGTCGTGGAAGGTGACGACGACGCTCTGGATGGGCTTCCCGGCTTCGTCGTGGACGACGACGCGGAGGCGTCCGAAGACGTCGGCATGGGCCGTCAGGGCGGCCAGATTCAAAAGGACAAAGCAGAGTGCGGCGGCCAGCAGGCAGGCCAAAGGCCGCCGGGCCGTGCGGTGACGGGTGGTCATTGAGTCGGTCTCCTCCCTTTGACGTCAAAGGGCGTGGGTGTGCGTGGGGTAGACGAAAGGGCGGAGACGTGATACAATCACTGTGGCAATGGGCGTGACATCACCAGGGTGGCTCTGTCACTGTGAGTGATCGCGTTCGCCGGGCGTGAGGGTGTTACCAGCACCCTCATGCCTTTTTTGTCGTCTGAGAGAACCCCGTTGGGTTGGCGTGAGAATGCGACTCGGAATCTGAGTGAGAGTCCGAGTCAGGAGAGTGGGCTGGGAGGGCCGCGCGTGGCGGTGTTAGCGGGGCGCAGATGCAGGACGGGCGGCAGGGCGGCGGCGAACGAGAAGCGGCAGAGCGGCAGGGCGGCTACCGAGGGGGCGGGAGCCGGCAGCGCCGGCAGCGTCTGTTCCCACTGACACGCGGCGCAGGGGACGGGGGGCGGCGCGGGGAGGGCGTGATGCAGGGCACTGTGTCCGGCCGCGTAGGTCTGGACGGTCAGCGTGTCATCCGCGTCCGTGTGACTGAGGACAGCCCCGCCGCTGATCCACAGACAGACGAACGCCAGCAGCAGCGCCGCAGCGCGAAGCCTGAGAACCGGTCTGCTTGTGTTGAGTTTCCTCACGCTGCCATTCTACCACAGGTTTCGGAGAATAGCAATCGCTTTTTTGCGCTTGACATTCTCACTCCGGGTCGCCATAATACACACGAGTGCGTACTATGGCCTTTCTTCTCCTGCGTTCTACAATCGCGACTTTAGTGGCCTTTACCGGCGGCGCCCTGGGCGTCTGGCTGGGCCGCGTCGCCGCGCGTCGCCTCCCCCTCCTGGTCATCCTGGCGATGGCCGCGCTTCTGGCCGTGACGCTCTGTGACGTGCTGCCGGACGCCAAAGCGTTCCTGACGTGGCCGCTCTTTCTGGTCGCCACGGCGAGCGGCTACGGGCTGTTTTGGCTGGTGGGCCGCTACGTCTACCATCTGTGCCCGGCCTGCTCGATTGGGGCCTTCGACAAGGCGACGACGGAGCGGCTGAGTCAGAGTGTCCTGTTGCTGATGGTGGCTTTGGGCCTGCACAGCACGATGGATGGGGTGGCGGTCGTGGTCGGAGACACGATTACAGGCCATCCGAACCTCGCCATGCTGCTGGCCGTGTCGCTGCACAAGCTGCCGGAGGGCCTCGCCCTGGCCCTGCTCCTGCTAGGGGCGGGCTATGGGCGGCGGAAGGCGCTGCTCTGGACGTGGGCCATCGAGTCCACGACGGAACTGGGGGCGCTGCTCGCCGTGCTGGGTCTGCGGCACGTGTCGCCCCTGGGCCTGGGTCTGCTGATGGCGAACGTGGGGGGCGGGTTCGTCTATCTGATCGTGACGACGCTGGGCGCATTCGCCCCTCAGTGGGACAGGAAGAGAGCGGGTAGAAGCCATGAAGCGGCTGAACTTCACGATTGACAACGAAACGGTTGACCTTCTGGACGGCATCGCCGAGCGGTATTACGGCGGCAACAAGTCGCTGACGGTCCGGGCGGCTTTAGAGTCCCTGGCGACTCACTTAGGCCACGCGGGCTGGGTGATCGCGGGTTACGCCCCGGCCGTCCTGGATCGCTCGGCCGACTGCCATTCGTGCGGCACGACCTACCCGGAGGGACAGGTTTTGTACCGGCCGGTCTTCCAGCGGGGCAATGCGCCGGACGCCCTGCGCGAGATCCCGCAGGAGCCTTGGCTGGACTGTTCGCGCTGCGTCGAAGGGCGGACGGCGTAGGGGCAAGCCTTACCCCTACACGGACAGGCGCATCCCGTAGGGGTAGGACTTGCCCCTACCCTCTTTGCCCCGCCCTTTCCCTCTGGCTCTTCCCGGCTTCCCTGTTACGGCGCGGCCGGATAAAGCTGCGCCGTTAGCTCCGCGTCTATGCCCCACTGGTCCAATGTGACTTTGTAATAACCGGGCGAGGCCGTCTCAGTCTTGTGACTGAACGGCGAGGCGCAGTCCGCGATCTTGGTCCCTAGGGGGCCGGTCGTGGCGGTCAGGAACACGTCGCCGCAGTCGTTACAGCCGACTCCGCTCACGTGGGTCAGGCTGAAGCCCTTGATCTGCTTGTCCCCGTAGC
>JAYTRQ010000729.1:0-2943 GCA_043746125.1 Armatimonadota bacterium
CCCGTGATCTGGCTCATCGTAAATACGGGTACGATCAAGTTCAGCCCTTTGAGCTTCTCGGCGTCTTTAAACGCATCCAGAGACGTCGCGACTTCTACCTCAAAGCCTCTGCTGGTCAATTCCCGCTCAAAGATCTCGGCGACCTGCTGCGGCTCATGGCCATCCCACCCGCCCCAAACGATCAGCGCCTTGCGCCCATTGTCCTGTGTCATATTGTTCTCTGCTCCTTTGTCTCGTGAGTTGTGTTTTACAGCGGCTCGAAAAGGACTTCGCCGCCGCTCAGGTTCTCGGCTTGCAGCATCTCACCCAGCCACATTTCGTTTCCTAACAGGGGATTCCCTTCCAGCGAGACTACCTCCACGGGGCGTAGTTCATCTGCCCAATGAACAGGCTCGCTTAGGCTCACCTGATCTTCACGGTCTGCGGCTGAGACCGCAGACCTATTCGCAGCAAGCTGCGGGGAATGTACCCGCGATGATTCAACTCCCGTCTCGTAATACAACGACCGCTACTGGAATGCCCCCGCGAACTTTATAAAACGCAGTTCCAAGACGGCGACGTCAAGTTGCCGGATCAAGGCCTCCGGCAGAGCGAGTTCTCCATCGAACCTGGTGTCTACAATGAACTCGACGGCCACCGGGCCACCAACTCCGGGGAAGGTGAGCGTTACACGTGGGAAGCTGTCCCGCCATCGGCCAATCATCATTTCATCCGTCCCACCATCATCTGTCCTGTCAGGAAACGCGCGGCCAAACCCCACTCCGGCTCATCACCGATTTTCATCGTGACGAGCCGGCCCACTGGGTGACGCTTCCTCATGACACGCATGGCGTTCCCCGTAGAAATTGCGACCTCATAGTCTTCGGTGTCCACATGGATCGCGATGAACTTCTTGTCAAATTCGGGTTCCAGAACAGGCTTTAGTTTTGCATAGATTGCTAGGCCACGATTTGACAGGTCATCCATCTCCGTCTCGGTCATGTGGGTCAGCAGGTTCGGGTTGGGTTCCAGCACGGTGGTTTCAGGCATGGTGGCTTCTCCTTCAACACAGTGCTAGCATGAGTATACCCGGCCCGCCCTGCGCCTGGACTACCGCGAAGCCGCGACGGGCAAGCCGGGCCAGGCGATCCTGAGTTTCGGCACGGAGGGCGGGCGCACCCATGTATTGCGGATGATCGAGTCCGCGCCGCCCACCGCGATCTAAGATGGGGCTAATGCAGGTAGGACGCCCCGTTCACATCTATCGTGTTCCCCGACAGATAATCTGCCGCGGGCATCACGAGGAACCTGACCAGGGCGGCGACGTCCTGCGGCGTCGCCACGCGGCCCAGGGGAATGGAGGCCCGGATCTGCTCGCCTCGCTCGGCCAGGGCGTCCGTCGCCATGTCGGTCTCCGTCCAGCCGGGCGCGACGGCGAAGCAGCCGATGCCGGCTGGACCGAGTTCCATCGCGAGTGACCGGACGAGGTTGATCTGGGCGGCTTTGGAAGCCCCATAACCCGCGTGACGCGCTTCGCCCCGGATGCCGGCGCGGGAGGAGATCTGGACGATCCTCCCCCACCCCGCCGCAGCCATTTGGGGCGCGAGCAAATACGCAAGATCGGCCCCAGCCCAGAAATTGACCTGCATCTGACGCCGCAGCGCCTCACGCCAGTCGGCGAGCGAACCTGCACCCAGGAGCGGCGAAGCCTCGTAAATGCCGGCGTTGTGGACCAGCACGTCCACGCGCCCGCCCAGAGCCGCCAGAGCCTGATGCGCTAAGGCTTCGGGCGCGTTCGGGTCGGACAGATCGGCAGGCAACAGCAAGTGGCCCGCCCCCGGCATCAAGCCCAACGCCTCCTCCGCAGCCGGTAGGTTGGCGTTGTAATGGAGGCCGACCCGAAAGCCGTCGGCGGCCAGTTGAAGTGCGATCGCCCGGCCGATGCCGCGCGACGCGCCGGTGACGAGGGCGGTTTTCGGGTCACTCATGGACTGCTCCTAATGCTTCGCGCACAGCTTGATAGGTGGGCGCGTAGTCTATGGCGTCATCATCGGTCTGTGCGATGACAGTCGGGCCGGACACGCGTAGAGGCTGCCAGACGCTGCCCCTCAAGTTCTCTAAGTCCAGTCCCGCCCCCGGTACCCCTTCGGGACTGTGAACGCCCAGCGTGTCAAAAAGGCTCTCCTCGATGGCGTCTTTGTGGATCACAGGCAACCCGAAATCGGCCGCCAGGCGGCGGGCCAGCGGCGTCTTGCTGGATGCGGGCGGGCCGGAGACCGGAAGGAGAACAGGAGCACGCCCATCATACTCGTTCATGGCGCGACCGGCGCTGTGGAAGAAGGGGTCGGCGGCGTGTCCGTGGGCGGGACCGCATTGGCAGGCGGGACAGGGTCAGCGGTCGGCGCGGGCGGCTGAGGCGGCGGGGCCTGTGGCGACGGTTCCACCTGGAACGAAGGCGGGGGCTGGTCAGGGGTCACCTGCGACGGCGGCGGGGCGGGCCGGTATCCCAGCGCCTGATCGCCCGGCTGGCGATAGCCCGGCTCCGCGCTCGAACTGCGGTAGTTCGGGTTGAACTGATGCTGGAAACCGCCGGGCGGCATTCCCCGGTCGGTGGGGATCGGCATTCCCGTACGGCCGTCTATCGGCACGTAACCAGTGCGAGGGGCGGGCGGATTCGCCTGGAGAATGACGGGGGCGGGGCCGGTTTCGGCGGGCGGCGGGGCAACGACCGGGGCGGGCTGCTGTCTTCGGGCCTCGTAGGCCTGGAAGGCGCTCATAAAAAGCACCCCGAAGATCGTGAACACCAGGGTCGTCCCGACGAACGCGATCACCCCGGCGGTCGCCCAAGCGCGTTGGACGGAAAAGAACTGCGCGACACCGCCCACGAACCGCCGCCGCTCCCAGGCGAATGGATGCCCGTGCAGGCCCAGGTAGCAATGCGTACCGACCACGACGAGGGCCAGC
>JAYTRQ010000730.1:0-2936 GCA_043746125.1 Armatimonadota bacterium
ACCCCGCTCGGCCACGGCGCCCGGCGCGGCCATTCCCAGCAGATTCCTCCCGGCGACTTTAACCAAAGCGCGGGGGGTTTTTTGTTTTTACGGCTTAAATTATGGCGTCCCTTGGAGAAATGAAAAGACACTTATGGAACAATTCGTAGAAACCGAATGGTGTGGGGCCACCCTGCGCCTCAGTACGGGCAAACTCGCCCAGCAGGCCAGCGGCTCCGTTGTCCTGCAAAACGGCGATACGGTCATCCTGGCGACGGCGACGATGTCCAAGGAGCCGAAGGCGCATCTAGACTTTTTCCCCCTCACCTGCGACTATGAGGAGCGGAAATACGCGAACGGCCAGATCCCCGGCGGCTTCATCAAGCGCGGTGGACGGCCCGGCGAGAAGGCCACCCTGGTCTGCCGCCTGATAGACCGGCCCCTGCGCCCCCTCTTCCCCTACGGCATGAGGAATGAGACCCAGGTCATCGCCATGCCGCTCTCGTATCAGCCTGAATTCTCCCCTGACGTTCTCGCTGTCACGGCCGCGAGCGCCGCCTTGGTGGTCTCCGATATCCCTTTTAACGGCCCGGTCGGCTGTGTCCGCGTCGGACTAGACGCCGATGGGAAATTCCTCCTCAATCCCTCGTTCCCGGAGCAGCAGGAAAGCCCCCTAGACCTGATCGTCGCCGCGACCGAAAACGCCATCGCGATGGTCGAGGCGGGCGCGTCGGAAGTCTCGGAAGAACTGATGCTGGAAGCGATGGACTTCGGGTTTGAGGCCTGCAAAAAGCTCTGCGCCTTGCAGCGTGAGCTGGCCGCCAAGGTGAATAAGCCCAAGACGGATGTTCCCCTGCATCATGTCCACGCCGAGATCCTGGAAGTCGTCCGGGAGCGGTTCAATGCCACCCTGCGCTCAGGCTTGCAGGACCCGGACAAGTCGTCCCGCGAGGCTGGCCTGACCCTGCTCATCAACCAGGTTGTTGACGCGCTGAAGGGCGAGTACCCGGACAACGTTGCCGACATCCGCGAGGCTGCCGACAAGGCTGTCAAGGAACAGCTCCGCGACCTGATCCTGACCGAAGGCAAGCGGCCTGACGGGCGCGGCACGACCGACATCCGCCAGATCAACTGCGAGGTCGGGCTGCTCCCGCGCGTCCACGGTACGGGCCTGTTCACGCGCGGCCAGACGCAGGTGCTGACGACGCTCGTTCTCGGCTCCGGCGAAGATGCTCAGATGGTGGACACGCTGGAAGAGGACGGTGAGAAGCACTACATGCACTTCTACAACTTCCCGCCCTACTCTGTCGGCGAGGCCCGCCCCATGCGCGGACCCGGCCGGCGTGAGATCGGACACGGGGCGTTGGCCGAGCGTGCCCTGCGGGCGGTCATCCCCTCCCGCGAGTCGTTCCCCTACACCATGCTGCTGACGTCGGAAGTACTTGAGTCCAACGGCTCCACTTCGATGGGGTCTACATGCGGCTCCACGCTCGCGTTGATGGACGCGGGTGTGCCGATCAAGGCCCCCGTCGCCGGCATCGCGATGGGCCTCATTGAAGGCCCCGAGGGCAGCGGCGAGGGCGGCAAGGGCCGCAAGTACGCCGTGCTGACCGACATCCAGGGTATGGAAGACTTCTCGGGCGACATGGACTTCAAGGTCGCGGGTACGGCTGAGGGCATCACTGCCTTGCAGCTTGACACGAAGATCGGCGGCGTGCCGCGCGAAGTCTTCGTGCAGGCCTTCGCACAGGCTCGCGATGCCCGCCTGTACATCCTGGACAAGATCACTGAGGCCATCGCGGCCCCGCGTGAGGAACTGTCCCAGTACGCTCCGCGCATCATCACCATGCACATCGAGCCGGAGCAGATCGGCTCGGTCATCGGACCGGGCGGCAAGACGATCAAGAAGATCACGGCCGATACGGGTGCCAAGATAGACATTGAGCAGGACGGCACCGTCTACATCGCGGCCGTGGACGGCGCGGGCGGCGAGGCGGCCCGGAAGGCCGTCGAGGACCTGACCCGGACCATCAAGCCTGGTGAGATCTACGAGGGTACGGTCGTCCGCTTCCTGCAATTTGGCGCATTCGTTGAGATCGTGCCGGGCAAGGACGGCCTGGTCCATGTGTCCCAGCTCATCGACTCGGATGAGCGCGTCGGCAAGCCCGAGGACGTGGTCAAGCTGGGCGATAAGCTCCGCGTCCGCGTCACCGAAGTGGACGCCCAGGGCCGCGTCAACCTGACTGCGCGTGGCCTGGACCAGCCCTTCGACCCGGCCAACCCCGAACCCGGCCGGCCCCCACGCCCCGGTGGCGGTGGTGGTGACCGTGGCGGGCGCCCCGGCGGCGGTGGCGGCTTCGGCGGCGGCGGTGATCGTGGCGGACGCCCCGGCGGCGGTGGCGGCTTTGGTGGCGGCGACCGTGGCCCTCGCCCCGGCGGCGACCGCCCCGAGCGAGCGGCAAGCTTCGAGCCTCCCAAGCCCGAAGCGACCGATGACGTCGCCCCGACGCCCCTCGCGCAGTCGGACGACGAGGCCCCCCGTGCCCGGTTCCGCCCCAAGCGGTAAGGCGACCGAAACAGGCTGTGGCGATTATGCCACAGCCTGTTTCCGTTTCACAACAAAAAGGAAGTTGTTGAACAATGGCACGGAAGCATCCTTTTGGGATATACTTCTACCGGACCGCTCGGGGTGAACGCCCCGTGCGCGTATTCCTGCGCGGTCTGCCTGTGAAAGACCGTAAGAAGTGTCTTACCTATCTCAAACGCATCCGAACGGAAGGCGTGAACCTTCCGAAGCAATACATTGAGAAGTTAGACGAGAACCTTTGGGAAGCCAAACCTGAGTATAATAACGTTGAGTATCGCTTCATGTTCGGCTTCATCGGCCCAAACCGATTCGGCATTGTGACCGCGCTCAAGAAGAAGCGGATGCGTCTGCCACACACTGTTTTGGATCA
>JAYTRQ010000731.1:0-2932 GCA_043746125.1 Armatimonadota bacterium
CTCGGTCAGGCGGCAGTCCACGAACCACCAGGGGTAGGCCACGGGGTCGTAGATGCGGAACGTCCGCCGGTAGCTCTGGATGGCCGGGAAGGCCGAACAGAAGCCGCAGCGGTGCAGGGTCAGGAACAGGGCCAGCAGGCGGACCCGCAGCTTGACCGCGTTGGCGTTCTCCAGGGGGATGGCAAACGAGGCAGACAGTGAGAAGGCCTCACGCTGGGCCAGGTGCAGGCTGACCGTGTCAATCCCCTTCAGGATGCCGATCTTCTCGGCCGTCTCGGTCTCACCCATCCGGGACGACAGGATCAAGACGTAGCGCTCGATGCTGTCCGCCCAGCCGTCTTCCACCCGTTGGGCGACCTCGACCACCTCTCCCAGTTGAGGGGCACGGCTCAGATACTCGCGCAAATACGTCTCGGGGCACTCCCAGCGCTTCACGGCCTTTTTGGACATGCGACCCATGTCCTCACGCGGGCACAGGCGGCAGATGCCACCGCGCGTTCCAAGTAGACGGCTGTAGCTGAACTCGATGCCAGCCGCACTCGCCCGCGGGTCCAGGAGGCCCTCGACCAGCTTGGCGTAGGCTTCCACCAGGAACTCGGTGGCGTCGCGGGACATCTCGACGGGTTCAGCCTGCCGGAGCCGCCGGGCCATGTCCGCACACGGCTCGGGCCGGGGTTGAGTCATGAGTGTCATGCCTCTATTGTCGGCAGGTCCCGCCCGCCTGGCTCACCGTAGATATAGGGGAGTTCAGGAGGTTGACAGTGCCCCCCAACTTGCGTCATAATGGCCGCGAAGCCTTGTTCGCCCCGCTGAAAGGAAATACCCCAATGTCCACCGTCCCTCTTGCCAAGCGCGCCTTCGCCGAACTACTCGGCACAGCCTGGCTCGTCTTCGGCGGCTGCGGCAGCGTTGTGCTGGCCGCCCACTTCCTCTCTAAAGACGCCACCCCCGTCAACCTGGGCATCGGCTTCGTCGGCGTCTCGCTCGCCTTCGGCCTGACCGTCTTGACGATGGCCTATGCCATCGGCCACATCTCGGGCTGCCACCTGAACCCGGCCGTCTCGGTCGGGCTGTGGGCCGGCAAGCGCTTCCCTGCCTCCGACCTCACCCCGTACATCGGCGCTCAAGTGATCGGCGGGATCGTCGGCGCGGCCCTTCTGTACCTCATCGCGTCCGGGCAGGCGGGTTTTGACGCTCACAGTGGGTTCGCCTCCAACGGCTACGGCGACCAATCGCCGGGCCACTATTCCCTCGGCGCGTGCTTCGTCGCCGAAGTCGTGCTGACGTTCTTCTTCCTGATGATCATCTTGGGGGCCACCGATGGCCGTGCCCCCAAAGGCTTCGCCCCCATCGCCATCGGGCTGGGCTTGACTCTGGTCCACCTCATCGGCATCCCCGTGACCAACCTCTCCGTCAACCCCGCCCGCAGCACCGGCCCGGCCCTGTTCGCCGGCGGCCCCTACATCGCGCAGTTGTGGATGTTCTGGCTGGCCCCGATCCTCGGCGCGGTCCTCGCCGGCTTCACCTACCGCTGGCTGGAAGCCGACACTGCGGCGAGTGCGCCGGAACCCATCGTAGGCGAAGTCACGCGCTGACGCCCGCACCCGTTTCACGTCTGGAAAGGCCGCCAGCAGTGATGTCGGCGGCCTTCTCGTTTACGGTGTAATGCTCTTAAGAGAGTACAGACATGGACACGGAAGTCGAGCTGAAAAGTGCTGAACGCATCCTGACCGAGATCGTCGGTCTGCGGAAAAAGGTCGTTCGGGGGCCGCATCACCGTCAATGAGAGCCTGCTGAGGCAAGACGTGCGCTGGCGGACGCTTACCCGCGAGAGGCCGCACTCCTACTCGGTGGGCTATAACTCAACCGGCTCTTAGGCGGACCGCGGCCGGGAGAGGGGCGTCGCTGCCCTGGAAGCGCTCCGACAGGCACTGGGCCATGAGGAGCGGGATTTCTACTTCCGCCAATAACCAAGAAATCTGCCGCCGATACGCCGAGTTCTCCTCCCTCTTTTTGGCCTTACCGAAAGAGCCGTAAGCCTTCTTGATTTATCTCTGGGGATATAAGGCTCCATCCCTTTCCGAAGGCATGATATTAAAGCCTTGCGTTTTTAGGAATGAAGAGTACGCTCAGATACTCAAAGGATTGGGTGGCGAAGAATAGGCCGGAAGCGCCAGCCTGAAGACGGTCCCCGCACCGTTCGGCCCAGCATTTGGTGCAACTCCATAAAGATGGCCACCCTGCCCTGAAACGAGCGCGGCCCGCACCGAACTACCTTCCGCGCCTTCCAAGCCGTGCAGGGCCTGGAAGCCTGTGCCGTCAGTCTTGATTTGGAACAGCGCCCCAGCCCTATGCGGTCCACCCAGGACCGTCGAGCCATACAGCAAGCCGCCCGGTGTCAGAACCAGCGACGCATACGGCCCTCCTCCGTCCGCGCTCACAGTTCGGCGGCTACTGAACTCGTGTATCACCTTGAAGTCGCGGCCGTCCACACTCATTTTGTAGAGGATACCTGCATCGTTCGCGCCGCCATCATCGGTCGTGCCGTATAAAAACCCGCTCTGGTCTAGCACGCAGCCGCCATCCGGGCGCGATCCGTTGTTCCGGTCGTTCCTCCGGAAGTGGTGCAGGACTTGGAAGCCGCCGCCGTCGGGCGCCATCTTGAAGATCGTGCCGTAGCCACTCTCGCCACCGATGTTGGTCGTGCCGTACAGTAGGCCACCCTTGTCCTGTGCCAGACGCGCCTGCGGGTGGCTGCCGCTCGCATTGACGTTTTCGGATCGTCTAACGGCGGGAAAGACGTGCAGCAGGGTCTATCCCGTGCCATCCGGGCGCAGGGCGAACAGAACGCCGCCTCCGTTCGCCCCGCCAAGTATTGTCGCCCCGTAGAACCTCCCATCCTGACCGGACAGCAGGTTCTCCGGGCGTGCCC
>JAYTRQ010000732.1:0-2926 GCA_043746125.1 Armatimonadota bacterium
CTGGGCGACATCGTCCCGCCGACACCTTATCCGACGCCCCCCGTAGACTTGAGGTCCATCCTGCGGACCTACCTCGTGGACGAGATGAAGTCCGGCAGCACGAAATACGCAGACAAATTGACGATCGACGGGGCGCTCCCCGTGTATGAGTGGGGCCAGAACGTCTACATCCGCATCGCCAACGTCGTCCCGCCGAATCCGATCAACACAGTCACCGGCGTGGACGATCCGAAACTCTACGTCCATGACGATACGCTGAAGGCGACTGACTTCAGCGCCGCCACGCCGCTGAACCCGATCAATTTCTATACCAATCCCGGCACGGCGTACACGAATGCGGTGACTTACACCCTGTCGGACTCAACGCCCAGCGGCAACATTGACAGCGGCCCCATCAGCGTGGACAGCGGCTCCATTCCCTCGACCATGCCCGGCGTGAATACGCCTCTGGCGAACGGCTTCTACTCGCGGCCGACGGCCGACGCCGACAAGCTGGGCGAGAACAACCTCATAGACGGGAACGGCAGCAAGTGGATCGCCGCCTCCACCTACTTCATCGGAGACGGCTCCGCCCGGAAGAACACGCCCGGCGCACGCCGCCGCGTCCAGGAAGCCACCCAGACCGTCACCATCCGGGTCTTCTACAATACCAAAGCCGACGGTGATATCACCAACCCGGCGAACTTCGTCCCGCCGGCCGGGATCGCCGCGCCGGCTTCGGCCGGGACGACCGCCGTCCTGCGGGCCACGGCCACCAACGGGAACGAGGTCAGTGTCCCCATCCGCGATGCCGCCACGGGCGCCATTACGGGCTACAAGTTCGTGGTCGTCCAGCCCTCCGACCAGCCGACGTTCGGCATTCTGAACCCCATCGGCGTACGCGGCGGCGGCGTCGAGCTGCCGTTGTCTAACGGCACCCCCTCGAATGCGGCCATAGAGATCGGCAGCGCATTAGGACCGTTCCGTGGTGCCGCCTCGCCCCCTTACAAGGACCCGAAAACCGGCACCCTCCAGCTGGGCGACAACTACACGATGCAGGCGCTGACGAACGGCAACGGCGTGGCCGAGTTCGCGCCCCCGTCCACGTCCGGCACGGGCAATCCGATCCTCCTGCCCCTCACCGGCGATGCCAACGCCCCGAACGTCGTGATGCAGACCGTCGTCACCAGCACCGGCCTGATCCCGCACAACAGCGGCAGCGACAACGGGGACAACAGCCCCAACGCTCCCCCAACCGGAACCTATAGTAACACCGCCCCCGACGGCCTGAAAATCCCGCCGGGCCTGACTGCTGCGAACTTCGGCTCTCCCGACCGGCCGTATGCGCTGGATCTGTTTGACCGCAGCGCCCTCGCCGTGGCGATCAGCGCGACGGGCACGACGGCCGTCGCCCGAGGCATTAAACTCAAGGCCGGCGGCGCTTCCGATACGGGCGGCACGGGCTTTACCGGCGGCGCGGGAATGTCCTGGAACGACAATACCCAGGGTCTCTCCACCGGCCACGACGCCGTCGTCAACTACCTCCCCTGGGAGAACGCGCCGACGTCTTACAAGAACGGCGTCAACACCAGCCCGGACTACCCGGACATCGGCCCGCAGAACGTCTCGTTGACCCTCCACGCCGACGACAACGCGGGCGGCAGCACCGCCAGCCTCAACTCGGATGGGGCCGTTCCCACCCCCGTCACGCCCGGCAAGGACATCCTCAACCGCGTCGTCTATGCGACGCCGGTCCAGGTCCACGTCAACGTGCCACGCTACCAGCCGGCCAACCAGCAGTTGTACTCCAAAACGGCGGCGGGCGGCGGCGGCTACAGCGCTGTCGGCGAGACCGGCCCGCAGGGGATCGGCTCCCCCGGTGATCAGGTTTTCCCGATGGGCTACGTCACCACCCAGCGCATCTACGTGCCCAATGCCTCCGGCCGCTACCAGCCCGGCTGCGCCTACCGCGACGTCCGCGTCTACACCGGCGTCCCCGTCAGCATGAGCACCAGCATCGCCGACGGCACCATTGACATCGGCAAGGTCCCCAGCGCCTTCGGTGTCCAGACTAGCAAGTTCGGGCCGCTCGGGCCATTCACGCCCTACACGACCGCGTTCCAGCAGTATTTTCAGCCCATCACCGTCCATAACGATGGCAACACGAACCTGATCAATGTCCACCTGGATCAGAGGGTGAACACGGCCAGCCAGACTCTGCTGCTGCAATCCGACCCCGTAGACCCGCTCTCGGATATCCAGGCCTACGACCTCAACGGCGTGACCGGCCCCCGGACCGGAATCTTCACCGCGAAAGACGCTGTCTCGACACCGGTTAACGAGCAGGCCTTTCTGGTCCGTTCCTCCCTGGATACGGACCTTGCGGCGGCTTACGGCCGTAACCCGCTCATCGCCCTCGACCCGACGAACGGCCCCGAATACCCCGGTGCGACGTTCCATAAGGCACTGCCCGGCAGCAGCACCCCGACCACTCTCATGGTGCCGGATGCGCCGGACACGACGATCCCCGGTGCCTCCCTGAACGTGCCCCTTGACGGGAAGCCGACGCTTGCCGCTGATACGGCCAACGGCGGGAGGCCCTTCAAGACCCTGCCTTACGTCAGTGTCGCTATCCCCTTCGGGACGCCGGTCGGCTCGTACCGCCAGACGGTCCGCGTCTTTGAAGGCCTCGACGTCGCCGGCTACAATACCTACGCCGGCAGTACGGGACCTAACCCGTACTATCCCCCCCAATACGGCGGCGCGATCGGCGGCCGTCAGACGCCCAGCCTCACGGCGACAGGCGGACTGCCGTACGACGTCCTCAGCGTCGGCGTCCAGCCCATGAGCGATCCGGGTGTCACCGTCCGAGCGACCGTCCTGGAAGACCGCCTGACCGACGGCTTGACGTTCGGCGGCCTGCCACAGATAGACGCCGCCCCGGCAG
>JAYTRQ010000733.1:0-9114 GCA_043746125.1 Armatimonadota bacterium
CGCAATTCTTCGGGCGAGAGCGTGTCTGCCAGGCCGGGCGGCAACAGTATGACGGGGCGAAGAAGGCCGGTGACGCAGGGGGCGGTGACGGCCTCCGTCTGCAAAATACATGGCGCACGGCGCAAGCCGATGGCCCACGTCAGGGCGTCGGCGTCTAATTCGGGCAGAGCGACCGGGGAGGCCACGCGGACCAGACGCCTCAGAGTAACCCCCTGACAGGCCGTGAGGCACAGGCCGGCAAAAACGCCGCCCAGCCAGAGGGTGAAGAGCCAGAAGGACGCTGTCGGGCGGGAGGTGGGCGTGTCGGTATGGGGGGCATCGGAGTTGTCCACGCGCGGCGCTGCCCCGACGAACGAGATGGCCGCCGGGATGGTTTCGGCCAGCGTCATCGCGGTGGCAGGCTGCGCGGCACGCGGCGTCTGGGGCGCGCGAGCAGCGGGCAGGATCGGCATGGAGATCGGCGCGATGACGGCCAGATCCACAATCATCTTCAGGCAGGCCAGCCACCAGAGCGAACCGCGCACGCTCGCGGGCAGGCGTGGGACGAGGCGGCAGACGGCCCAGAGGCCTGCGATGAACACGCCGCCGCTTACGCAGGCGTGGGCCAGGCGCGGTAGCCACGACACGGCCAGGACGTTCCCAAGCGTCTGAAGCGCCTCCGCTCCCATAGTCTACTTCCCTTCGCCGTCCTGCGTGCCGACCAGGGCGCGAAGATCCGCCATCTCGCGCTCGGACAGGCCCTTGGCCTCGGTCAAATACGCGACAAAGGGGGAGAGCGAGCCGCCCAGGCTCTTCTGGACGAAGTCATGGACTAAGTTTTGCATCAGCTCGGTCTTGGCGACGACCGGCTCGTACTGGAACGAGCCGCCGTCCTTGAGGCGCACGAGGTAGCCCTTCTTGCGGAGCCGCTCCATCATGGTCAGGATGGTCGTCCGGGCCAGCCCGTGGGTCTCGCCGAATTTGTCGGCGACTTCGCGGACCGTTGCGGGGGCGTGGTCGGTAACATAGCGCAGCAGAGTCAGTTCCTGGTCGCCGAGCGACGCGGGCTTGTTCATGGGTGATTTTCCTTGGTATTCTCGCGTAGACGATGATGACATAAGTAGTATAGCACGGACTATGGACGTAGTCAAGAGTGCGAAGTGGAAAGCAATTCACTTGTCCTCTTGACGACGCAAGTTACGGACGCCATAATAATTACAAGAGTAGTCGGTCGTGCGGCGGCACGGCTAGGGCTATCGCATTCAACCGTACGGCGGTCACGCGGCAATGGGGTCATGCGGCAATGGAGTAAACTCCTTCGCTAAGCGGCGAAGACGCCGACTGACCGCCTTCGCGGGCAGAGGAAATGCCAGTGGTCGCCCTTCTTATCTCCGCGCTCTCCGAGTTGTCCTCCGGGTAGCCAGTCCGGTGCAGTTGCTCTATGCTGACCAGTGCGGCAGGCGGTGACTCGGCCGTAGGCCACTCAGCGAAGGAACTTACTCCAATGCCATCATCGGCCCATTGCCGCCCTATTGTGGGCGGCCTTGCTTCTGCCCGCGCTCTATGGTAAGATGATGAGGAACCTATGACAGTCTTCACTAAAAACACTTTTGCCTGCCTCGCAGGCTTGGCTGCTCTGTTCGCGCCAACCGCCGTAGGGGCTTTACCCGCATTCTCGCTGCTGCCCCGGCCGGCCCCAGTGGCGGCGTTCCTCACGCCCCAGGAAAATGCGCTGGCCGCGTCCATCCTACCCGTGAATGCGCCCTTTGCGTCCCCCACTTTTGGCCTTGAGCCATTCCCCCCGGCGCTTGGGTTCGGTGCGCTCTGGAGCCGCGCGACTGACCCGAGCCTGCGGCTGACGGACTGGGGCCACGTCTTTGATGTCGCCGCCCTTGGCTCGTTCGACGTGCCGCTCAGGGACGACCCTGCCGAGCGGATTAACATCCTGCTGTCCGCCCAGGCGGTGGACAATGTCGTGGTCGCGCCCGACGCCGTGTTCTCGTTCAACGACCAGGTAGGAGAGCGGACGTCGGAGCGGGGCTTTCAGGATGGCCTAATGTTTGATCAGGGCCGCGTGGTGCGCGGGACGGGCGGCGGCATCTGCCTCGTCGCTACGGGCCTGTATAACGCCGCCCTTCAGGCCGGCCTGGAGATCGTGGAGCGCCATCCACATTCGGGCGTTGTCAGCTATGCCCCGCCTGGTTGTGATGCCGGTATTGTGTACGGTCAAGAGGACTTCAAGTTCCGCAATACGACGTCGCGCCCCCTCGTCATCCGCGCCCAACCCAATGGGGACGTCCTGAGCCTTCAATTGTTCGGTCGGACGCCCCGCCCGAACAGCCGGGTCATCGTCAAACCGACGTCGTTCGACACCATCCCCTATACCGTGGAGACCAAGCCGGACCCGACCTTGCCGCTCGGCCAGAGCGTCGTAGACCAGAAGCCGCACTCAGGCTACCATGTGGTCGTGACCCGGTTCTGGCTGCAAGGCCGCCGCGTGGTCCGCCGCGAAGTCGTGGCCTCCGAGACCCGTGTGCCCCGGAACGAGATCAAGCGCGTCGCCGTCCCGCCGGTTGTTCCGCCCACCGCCATGCCCGGCACGGGGTTGCTGCTTCCAGGGCAGTTGGGCCCGGTCATGCCGGGCGTCTCGGCTGGGCCTGAAGTGCCGCCGTCATCTGTTGACTGATTTCCCCGGTACTTCCACTGCCAAGCGGTCCCTATGCCAAATACCACACCCCTCGCCGCCCTTGCCCCTCTCCAGGCCGCTTCCGCCCACGCCGAAGATCTACGGGCGCAGCTCAACCACGCCAACTACCGCTACTACGTGCTGGACCAGCCGGAGATCGCCGACTCGGAATATGACCGGCTTCTGCGCGAACTCACCGACCTGGAGATGACCCACCCCGAACTGGTCACGGCCGCCTCGCCTACCCAGCGCGTTGGGGCATCCCCTCAGTCCAACTTCAAGCCGCACATGCATCGTCAGCCCATGCTGTCGCTGGGAAATGCCTTCGACGACGGTGAACTGCGGGCCTTTGATGAGAAGATCCGAAAGCATTTGGGCTTGGCCGAAGACGCAGCCGTCGGCTACGTCGCCGAACTCAAGATAGACGGCCTAGCGATTTCGCTGACCTACGAGAATGGCGTCTTCCTGCGCGGCGCAACGCGCGGCGATGGCCTGGTCGGCGAAGACATCACGCAGAACGTTCGCACCGTGTCCAGCGTCCCGCTCAAGCTGCGCCCTGGTCATCCCAAGTTTGTGGAGGTGCGCGGGGAGGTCTACCTGGACCACGCCGAGTTCGCCCGGATCAACGCCGCCCGCCAGGCGGCGGGTGATCCCGTCTTCGCCAACCCGCGCAACGCCGCCGCAGGGAGTGTCCGCCAGCTTGACCCCGCCGTCACCGCCCAGCGCAGGCTGACTGTCTTCACCTACGCACTGGGCGAGTCCAGCGAGCGTGTTGCCTCGTCTCAGCAGGAGCTACTAGAGACGCTGAAAAGGTGGGGGATGCGCGTCAACCCCAACGTCAAGCTCTGCCCGGACATTGAGGCCGTCATCGCCTATATCGCCGAGTGGACCGAGAAGAAGGCCACGCTCCCGTACGACATTGATGGCATCGTCGTCAAAGTGAACGACTTCGGGATGCAGCAGGACCTGGGTGCGGTCGCCCGGACCCCGCGCTGGGCCATCGCCTACAAGTTCCCCGCCCAGCAGGGCCGGACCAGAATACTGGACATCATCGCCCAGGTGGGCCGGACCGGAGCTATCACGCCGGTCGCTATCGTGGAGGCCGTCACGCTGCCGCCGAGCTCGGTCGTCCAGCGGGCGACCCTGCACAACCAGATGGAGATAGACCGCAAGGACGTCCGTATCGGCGACACGGTCCTGATCCAGAAGGCCGGCGACGTCATCCCCGAGATTGTCCAGGTGGTCCTGGAAGCCCGCCCCGACGACTCGCAGCCCTACAAGCTGCCCATGACCTGCCCTGCCTGCGGCACGACACTGGTGCGGCCCGAGGGGACGCCCGTCACCCGTTGCCCCAACGCGCAGTCCTGCCCCGGCCAGAATGTCCAGCGCATCATCCACTTCGTCTCGCGCCGGGCGATGGACATCCAATGGCTGGGCGAGAAGCACGTCGCCCAACTCGTCGAGCAGGGCCTCATTAAAGACTCGGCCGACCTGTATTTTCTGAAGAAGGCCGATCTGCTGCCCCTGGAACGCATGGGCGACAAACTGGCCGACAACATTCTGGCTGCCCTCGAGGCCAGCAAACACCCGCCCCTGTCCCGACTCATCTTCGCCCTGGGCATCCGGCTTATCGGCGAACACGCGGGGGAAATCTTGGCCCGTCACTTCGGCTCCCTGGACAAGCTCAAAGCCGCGACCGTGGAAGAGCTAAACGCCGTCTTCGAGATCGGCCTGACCACGGCCGAGGCCATCGTCGCCTTCTTCGGCCAAACCGAGACGACCGAACTGCTGGACAAGCTGGCCCAGGGGGGCGTTCAGCCCGTCGCCTCCGAATTCGCGCCCCAGGCGGACACGTTCGCCGGCAAGGCGTTCGTCTTCACTGGCTCCCTCCAGACCATGACCCGCGACGAGGCCGAGGGCATCGTCAAGAAACTGGGCGGACGGGCGGCCTCGTCGGTGTCCAAGCAGACGGATTACCTGGTGGCGGGCGAGAATGCGGGGAGCAAGCTGGAGAAGGCGAAGACGCTGGGCGTGGCCGTGCTGACGGAGGGCGAGTTCCACGCGCTGGCGGCGGGGGGCTTAGCCCCGGAGGAGGCGAGGGCGCCCCCGGAGCCTCAGTAGTATCATGGCGACAAATCTCCCTGTTCTGCGAATGCTCTCGCTCCGGTCTGGCGTTTGGCTGGGCGCCGTCGCCTTATGCACTCAGCGTGTCAGCCTTCTCTGGAGCATGATTCTCTACGCTAAACGTCATCCGGCTTCACTTAACCGGCTGGACCACGTCGCTGATGTTCTGTTTCCTGAACCCATCACGTGGTTCAGTCCGTCCAACTGGTTCAATGTCGAAGTGCCTCACTTGTTGCTACTAATGCTCTACACTTCGGGTACAGCTCTGGATACTTTGCTTCTCACGGTGGCGGTACTGCTGCTTTGGGAGAGGTGGCGGCCCGGATCGCTTACTACAACGCCCCCAATCGTTGCCGTTATATCTACGAGCGCCACAAGAGAGGAATTTTGGCCTCCGCCGCCTATATGCCGCCCGTCGGACTAAGCGTGTGTCACGAAAAAACGCCCCGGGGTGAATACCCTGGGGCGTACTTCGTGACAGCAGAGCCGACCGCTTCCTTCTTTTGTACCACCGTGGCGTGTCAGGTAAGCCTTCTGGCTCTGAACGCCGGCGTAGTCGGTCCCGCTCAGACCGCAGGTCTGGTTGACACCTTCCTGCGTCGGCAGGGCCTCCGCGATGCTGGTCAGCGATGTCCTCTGGCCGACCTTCCGCGACTCGGTCTTGGGGGCGTCTGGCCCGGCCTTCATGCCCTGGCCAAGAAGGACCAGCATTTGCCGGGCTGCGGTCGGCCCCACGAAGAAGGCGCGTTCGCTGATGATCTTCTGGGTAGAAAAAAGGCCGGGGCAATGTGCCCCGGCCTCACTTCTTGGTCCGTCCACGGTCTTATTCCTTGGACGCACCGATCTTGAACATCTTCGTGCCGCACTCGGCGCAGATGCCCTGGGTCGCCGGCTTGCCGTTCTTCATAGTCACGGCGGTCGGGGTCTTCATTTCCTTCTTGGCCTTGCACTTGACACAATACGCTTCCATCGCAGTCCCTCCTCGGTTCGCCGTCGTCGCTAAGGATCTCAGCACGCTCGGCGGATACCATCTAATTCGCCGTTCACGAGGGAAATCCTCCTGCGCGATGGGAATATTTTTGCGTCACTCTGCTTGACAGGAGTTAGCCCTTCCGGGTAATGTTACAAAGAATGATTATCCACAAAGAATTAACCGCGATAACACCATGCAAACTATAACACGAATCACTGCCCTGCGCGAAAAACTTAGCGATAGCGGGCACCGGATCACGCCCCAACGTTTGTGCATTTTGGAAGCGCTGGTCGGCTCCGAGCACCCGAGCGCCGAAGCCATCTACGCCCGCGTTCTGCAATGCAGTCCGACGACGTCTTTAGCGACGGTCTACAAAACACTGGAAACACTTCGAGACATGGGCGAGGTGCTGGAACTAGAGATAGGCGATGGCCGCCGCCACTTTGACGGCCTGCGCCCTACATCCCACCCGCACGTTGTCTGCACCCGCTGCGGAGGCATTGCCGACGTCGAAATCGGTGATCTCAGCAGCCTACAAGAAAAGGCCGCACAGGCGTCTGGATATCAACTTCAATCCCAGCGCGTCGAGTTCTACGGTCTCTGCACGTCCTGTCAGCTTTAGAAAGAACAGACCTAGTGAGTGTCACTCAGAACCCCCAAACGCCCGAAGCTGCCGACCGGCGGCTGGTTAAAGTCATCCAGAGCAACTGGCAGGCCGAGACCGAGAGCGCGGCCACTTACCAGGCCCTGGCCGACCGCGAGGCCGATCCCAAATGCAAGCATACCTTGGAAGGATTGGCGAAGGCTGAGTCTGCCCATGCCCGCCTCTGGGAGCGGCGCTTACAGGAGCTCGGCGTGGCCGTCCCCAAGTATAGTGGCCCCGCGACGGGGCAGGCAGACACGCTCGCCAACCGCATCGGCGGGGCGGACGCCGCCCTGCGCCGCATCGAAATGGATGAGCGCAAGCACATCGCCCAATATGGCCGTCAGTTGCGCGAGATGGGCGACGTAGCCAGCATCGAAATCCTGAGCCGGGTCATGGCCGACGAGCGCGCCCATTCCAAGGTGCTCAAGCACTTGCTGGCCCCCGTCCCGGCCGTTGCCCCGCCCGTGGACGCCCCCATCGGTCAGAATTTCTCCCGGCCCCTGGACCCGCAATCCGCCCTCGACGACCTGCGCGCACGCAAAGGGCATAAGTCGCCCGCGAGTTGGATCGGCGACGCTATCTACGGCGTCAACGACGGCTTGGGCGCGATCTTCGGCATCGTCTCCGGCGTCTCGGGCGCGACCGTCAATAACCCCAACGGCGCCCATCTGGTCCTGCTGGCGGGCCTCGCCGGCATGATCGCCAGCGCCCTCTCGATGGGGTCCGGCGCGTACCTCGCCGCCAAGAGTGAGCGCGAGATCTACGAGGCCGAATTACAGCGTAAGCGGGCGGAGTTGGCAGAGAATCCCGAAGACGGCCTGGAAGAGATGGCCCTGATCTTGCAGATTAAGGGCGTCCCGGAAGACGACGCCCACCGGGTCGCTGAACACTTGGCGCGGGACCCAGAGAAGCTTCTCAAGACTCTGGCCGCCGAGCAGCTCAACCTGACCGAAGATGCCCTCAGCAACCCCTACGTCTCCGCCACGTCCGGGGCGCTGTCCACGGCCATTGGCGCGTTCGTCCCGATCATTCCGTTCTTCTTTATGACGGGCGTTCCGGCTATCCTGACGGCCGCCGTCATCTCCCTGTTGGCGCACTTCGCGGTTGGGGCGGCTAAGACGCTCATCACGGTTCGCTCCTGGTGGAGTAGCGGCCTGGAGATGACCGCCGTGGGCGCGATCGAGGGCGTCGTGACCTACTTCATCGGCCGCACTCTGGGCGGTCTGGGGACGTAGGTCATGCCCGAAGTCACACTGGCCGAAGTCACCGACGGCACGCGGCACGTGTTACGCAACCTGTTCACGGTCTACTTCTCGGAACTAAGCCAGTGGGATGATCTAGTGGCCCTAAATGAACACGGCCTGCCGGTCTGGACCGCCTTCGGTCTGCCCCAGCCGCGTACTCACGACGAATGCGTCACTTACAACTGGTGGATACGGGATGGGTGCCGCCAATACCTGATCCTGGACGCTGGGCGGGCTGCGGGCTTCGTGATTATCAATGCTGGCCCGGACCAGCTCCCGGACGGCGTCCAGTTTGACCTGCTGGACTTCTTCGTCGCCCACAAGCACCGCCGCCGTGGCATCGGGCGGCTCGCCGCGCGAGCGGCCTTCGACCTGTTCCACGGCGAATGGGAGGTGGCCCAATTGGAAGGCAACGTCCCCGCCATCGCCTTTTGGAACGGCGTCGTGGCCGAGTACACGGGCGGGCGGTACGAGTCGCTGGACGGCGGGGCGCGGCAGCGGTTTGGGAACTAGCGAGCGGGGCGGCTTGCTCTTCCCCGTCCGAAGGACGCTTTGCCCAGCGAGCGGTTTTCAACCGCTCACCTCTCTGGAGAACCACCTATGCACCTCGGCATCGGCATCGTCGGCTACGGCTTCATCGGCAAGGTCCACACCTTCGCCCACCGCTCTCTTCCCCTCTTTTACGACCCGCTTCCGGCCAAGACCCGCCTCGTCGGTGTCTGCACCGCGACCGAGGCCACCGGAGTCAAGGCGAAAGACCAGGCCGGGTTCGAGTTCAGCACCACCGACTACCGGGACCTGATCGCCCGCGACGACATTCAGGTCATCCATTGCTGCACTCCGAACGATGCTCACCATGACCTCCTGCGGGACGCCTTGAAGGCCGGCAAGCACGTTTACTGTGACAAGCCGCTCACGCGCACCCTGGCCGAAGCCGAAGACGTTGCTGACCTTGCCCGCACGAGTGGCGTCGTCCACCGGATGACCTTCAACTACCGCTTCGTGCCCGCTCTTCTTCGCGCCAAGCAGTTGGTAGACGACGGCTTTCTCGGGGAGGTGTACCAGTTCCGCGCCTCCTACCTGCACGCAGGCTATGTGGACCCGAGTAGGCCTCTGAGCTGGCGTCTGCAAATGGCCCGCAGCGGCGGCGGAGCGATCATGGACCTGGGGGCGCACGTTTTTGATCTGGTGCGGTATCTTCTGGGCGACTTCGCGAACGTCCGGGCCGATCTCAGTACGTTTATCCCTGAACGCCCGAACCCGAAGGCCGGCGGGATGGGTGTGGTGGATGTGGATGATGTCGCAATCGTTCATGCCCGGCTGACGTCCGGCGCGGTCGGCGTCATCGAGGCCTCACGCCTGGCGACCGGGACGCAGGACGATCTGCGCCTCGAAATTCATGGCAGTCGGGGCGCGATCGCCTTCAACCTGATGGACCCAAACTGGCTGTCCGTGTACGACA
>JAYTRQ010000734.1:0-2903 GCA_043746125.1 Armatimonadota bacterium
GACCGTTCCGCTTCCAGCCCTGCGCGTCCGCTGCTACCCCGGCCCGGACGGGCAGACGGGCCGGTCCAGTCTGTACGAAGACGACGGTGTCACCCAGGCCTACGAGCGCGGCCTGTCAGCCACCACGCCGCTCTCCTACGCCCGAAGGGGCGACGTCGTGACCGTCACGGTGGGCGCAGCAGTCGGGCATTTCGCGGGGCAGCTTACCCGCCGGGCCATCGTCGTTGAACTGCCCGATACCGAAGCCGTCACCCACGTTCTGGTGAACGGCCGGCCTTCCACTGCTTCCTACAGTGCTGGCACGCACACTTATCGCATTACAATCCCCGCCCGCCCAATCGGTCAGGCGACCGTTGTCACCGCTCGGGTGAATACTGCCGTCAGTGACGACGTAAAGTCGGGGGGCCACACAGACCGACTGATTGCGCCCCCAGACGCTGCCCCGCTCTATGCGAACGCCGTCACCCGCCGGGCTGCCGGTGTTCTCGGCCGTCCCGTCCCGGACCTGAAAGCCGCCCTCGCCGACCCTGCACTCACGCCCGATCAGCAGGAGGCCCTTCTGGCGCTGATGGGCATCGCCCTCGTGTCCCGGAACGACAGCCCCTACGGCTGGGGTGGGCCAACCCGCCGCGACTTTTACGCGCCCGCCGGTCTGATAGACGCTGGGACCCTGACCGCCCGCGTCGGGGGCCGGAATGTGCCCCTGACTCTGGCGACGGATACGGCTACGTCTCTCCCTGCTACGGCCAAATCCGTCCAGTTTAACGTCGCCGGCCTGACGTTCCACCTGCCGTCGTCACTACTGCTCGGCGACGACAACGTCGCCCTCCAGGCCAAGGCCTCTGCCCCAAGTTCCGAAGACGGCTATAGCCCGGCTGGGGCTAACGACGGCCAACTCGGCGGCTACCCCGCCGACAAGGCGCAGGAATGGTCCAGCGGCAAACTCACCGGTGGTATCCTGCGCCTGGACTGGAACACCCCCCAGACTGTAGATCGCATCGAGCTCTACGACCGCCCCAACACGGACGATCAGGTGACGTCCGGCCTGCTCACTTTCAGCGACGGCACCACCCTTCGCGTCAGCGATTTGCCCGACGACGGCAAAACGCCACGCATCGTGAGTTTTCCGGCAAAGACCATCACCTGGCTCTCGTTCACCATTACCGGCGTCAAGCCCAAAACCCAGAACGGTGGCCTGTCCGAGATCGCCGTCTTCCGTAAAAAGCAACCATGAAAAACACGCTCACACTGACGTCGGCGTTTGCCCTCCTGACCGCTTTCGCGGCGACAGTCTCCGCCGCTCCGCCGCCCGCTGACGCGCCTCGTGTCGCCGTTTTCTCTCAGCCCGGCTTCCAGTATTATGGCCCCGCGACCCACCTGGCGCCCAAGCAGATCGCCGCAGATCTGCGCATGGCGGGCCTTTCCGCCGATGAGCTGGGTGCCGAGGCACTGGCCGATCCTGCCCGCTTCAACGCCCGGACGTATGCCGCTGTGGTCCTGCCCTACGGGAACGATTATCCCCAGGCGGCGTTCCCCAACCTGCGGACGTTCCACCAGGCGGGCGGCTGCTTCGTTCTCACGGGCATCCCGTTCACCCACCCGCTCGCGCGGAATGCCCAGGGCGAATGGCAGGATCTGGGGCACGATCCGGCCCCGGCATTGTTCGGGCCGGGCGGTATCGGAGTGGGCGGCTTTCGGACCGGTCTGACTGGGTCCGTGACGGTCGCCGCCGCCGACCGGCTCGCGCTGGCCGCCTTCCTGCCGCTGGGTCTGAATTGGGGAAAAGGTGAGGAATCGCAGGCACTGGACCCGACGACGCTGCCCACCAGGACGCAGGTCGCCCCCATCCTGACGGCGGGGGGACAGCCGGTCGCCGCTCTCGTCCGGCACGTCGGGGACGCGTTTGACGGGGCCGTGGACGTCTGGACGGTTAACGCTCTGCACGGCGACGACCCCCTGGGAACTCTGGTCGCGCGGCAGATGCTGGCGCGCGGTACCGTCGCCGCCTTGGCCTGGAAGGGGACCTTGGACCACACGGCGGCGACGGCGAGTCTGAATGCAATCGTTTCTCTGCCCCAGCCGCGCGTCTACGCCGGGCTGACCCTGCCCCGCCCGCCCCGGCCATACCCAACGCTCCAGCCCAAAATGCCTCCGCCAGCCCGGCACCTGTACGTGGCTGACGTGCGGCATCTCAGCCCCGCGGAGCGGCTGATGCTGACCTCGCTCCAGGGCCTGGTCAACCGGACCCAGCCGCGAATCTACCTGCTCAACGAGGACAACGATCAGTTCTGGCTGGACGTCCTCCAGCAGCAGGGCAGCACGGACGCGCCCATCCCCATCGCCAACCCACTGTCCCTGCTCCAGACCTTCCACAGCGCCTATAAAGGCGCAGTCGTAGCCGACCCGAAAGTCTATGTCAGCCCCTGCATTGCCGTGGACGTCGCCGGGGCCGACAATCTGCTTATCTCTACGCCCGCCTTGGCCGCCAAGTACGGTATTCCTATCAAGGCCGACCTTCGCGGCAAGTTCAAAGACGATGCCGACGCCCTGCGCTACGCCCGCACGACCCTCCTGCCGCGCCTGAACCCGTACCTGGCCCTGTGCCTGAACCCGCCTCTGCTGGGGAGCCAAGTGGACGACGTCATCGCCGCCAAAGGAATGGCCTTCTGGGTGACCGGGCCGAAGGCGCAGGACCAGCCGGGCGCGGACGAGGCGGCGGAGCGCAACGAGATCCAGGCCACCCTGGCGCAGATGCCGCTGGACGCCATCGTGCGCGGCTACTGGTGGGCCGGCGACGACGTAGGGCTGGGCGAGACCGGCGGCGTCTCGCTCGGGTCGCAGTTCGGCAAGATCACCACGGTCAGCGACTACGTCGCCAACTACTCGGTCTTCAGCGGCGTCGT
>JAYTRQ010000735.1:0-2901 GCA_043746125.1 Armatimonadota bacterium
GGGAGACGTCGATGACGGGCTGGGAACTCCGTCTGGTGACGCGCGATCCGGTGCCGGAGACGCCCGGCGTGATCGTACATCGAGGCCTGACGAACAACAGCCCCGAGTTGGTGAAAATTTATCAGAAGTGCGATGTCTTCGTACTACCGACTCGAGCCGACTGCTTCTCCCTGGTGGCGATGGAGGCCATGTCCTGCGGCCTTCCCGTGGTCATCTCGCGGCTAGGTGGCATCCCGGAGATCGTCGGGGATGGCGAGGCAGGCTTTTTGCTGGAGCCCGACGACTACGGCTCGCTGGCTCGGCATCTGGACCAGTTGGTCTCGGATGTAGGGCTGCGGGACCGAATGAGCGCGGCGTCCCTGCTCCGCGCACGGGAGAGATTCGACTGCCGTGTGAACGTCGGACGGGTTTTGGGTGCGATGAAGGCGGCGTGTGGATGAACCTCGGCTTCGCGCTCGAATATTCTCTAGGCCACATCACACACGCGCAGAACCTGAAGCGGGCGCTGGAGGAGCGGGGCGACGTCGCGCCGACGTATGTGGATTTGCCGTATGAGGGGATGAGCGGTGCGTGGACACGTCTGCCCGGAGTCCGCTCGAACTGGTCTCTGCGGGCGTCCCTCGGTGCGTATCTGGGGCTGCGTGGACAGGTAAAACGGCTTGAGGCGGCGCTGTATCATACGCAGGTGACCTCGTTGTTCGCGGCGGGGCTGATGCGCCGTGTGCCGTCTATCGTCTCTCTGGACGCCACGCCGGTTCAGTACGACGCTCTGGGCGCGTTTTATGGGCATGTGCCGTCGTCGAACGCCCGGTTGGAGGCCGTCAAGAAGCGGCTCAATCAGCGGGCGTTCCGGTCTGCGCGGCGTCTTGTGACGTGGTCGCAGTGGGCCAAAGACTCGCTCGTCTCGGACTACGGAGTGGCGCCCGACAAGGTCACGGTCATCCCGCCCGGCATTGACACAGCGCTGTGGGACTTCAATCGGGTAGGCCGCCCTTCCAGGCCGGTCCATCTGCTGTTCGTGGGCGGCGACTTCGCCCGCAAGGGGGGTGACACGCTTATGGAGGCGTTCCGCCGCCTGCCGGCGTCCGCCGACGTCCACCTGCATGTGGTCACGAAGACGGCGGGGGTGGGGGAGGGCCTGCCTGACGTCACGGTGTACCGGGATCTCGCGCCGAACTCGGAGGGCCTGCGGCGTCTGTTCGGATTGGCCGACCTGTTCGTGTTCCCGACGCGCGGCGATTGCCTGCCGCTGGCCGTTATGGAGGCTCTGGCGTCGGGCCTGCCGGTCGTGACGACGGCGGTGGGGGCGCTGCCGGAGGCCGTCACGCATGGGGAGACGGGGTGGATTGTGCCGCCCGATGACGCTGGGGCGCTGGCTGGGGCGCTGGTGGATCTGGCCGGGGACGGCGGTCTGCGGGAGATTCTGGGGTCTAGGGCGCGGGAAGTGGCGCGTGAGCGGTTCGATTCGGGTATAAATTACAGCCGTCTGGTAGACGAGATTCGGGCAGTTGGCATGAATCATGCACATTAGATCGGCACTATGAAAACACTTCTGCTCATCCCGAGTGTCGTCAAGACCGGTCTGGATACTGAGGTCTCCGAAGACCGGCATCCGGTCATGGACTATCACGCCCTGGCCGCCGCCCTCCGGGCAGAGGGGGACGAGGTGGAGATGCTGGACTATGCCGACGTGGACCGCGATCCGTCGTCGTCCGTCCGCCTGGCCGCCCGCGTTGGCGGGCGGGACTTAGGCCTCGCCATGATGGGGTTCCGGCGCCGGCAGGAATGTGAGGCCATCTTCTCGAACGGGGAGAATGTCGGCATCCCGCTGGCCCTGCTTCTGGGCACACGCCCCAACGGGACAATCCATGTGACTATTGGCCACCGGCTGTCCACGCGCAAGAAGCAGGTATTTTTCCAGACACTGAAGGCCCACCGGCGTTTGGATAAAATCTTCGTCTACGCGCAATCCCAGTGCGACTGGGCGACCGACCGCCTGCGTCTGGCGCCGGAGCTTCTGTCGCTGATCCCGTTTCACGCCGACGATCACTTTTACCGGCCTCTGCCCCGACCGGTGAACCCGAACCAGATCTGCTCGGCGGGTCTGGAGTGGCGGGATTATCCCACGCTGATCGAGGCCGTCACGCCCATGCCGGACCTGGTGGTGCGCCTGGCCGCGGCCTCCCCCTGGTCCAAGCACAAGGACGAGACGGTTGGGCGGGTCCTGCCGCCAAACGTGGACGCCCGCCGGTATGACTATCTCGGCCTGCGTGCGCTGTACGCCGAGTCGTCGTTCGTCGTTGTCCCGCTTTACGAGACCGACTTCCAGGCTGGCGTCACGACGATCCTGGAAGCGATGGCGATGGGCAAGGCCGTGGTCGCCACGCGGACGTCCGGGCAGACCGACGTGATCGTAGACGGAGAGAATGGGCTTTCCGTCGCGCCGGGTGACGTGGGTGGCTGGCGTCGTGCGATCACACGGCTGCGCGAGGATGACCGCCTGCGCGAGCGGCTGGGCCGCAATGCCCGCCGCTGGGTGGAGGAAAACGCCACGCTGGATCGGTGGGCGGGTCGCATCGTAGGCGCCCTGCGCGAAGGTGGGATGCCGGATGGGGCGAGGCCGGAGAGGTGCGCGGGACTAAAAATCCCGCATTAACGGCTCCCGTGGCGACTTGGCATGATTTGTGCACAGAGAATATAATGGGGACGGTTCCGGCCGTGCCTCTTTCAAGACGAGGTAGTACTGTATGAAGTCTTTTTCCGCACGCATGCTGGCAGTGATCGCTCTGCTGTCATTGATCGCGAATGTGCTCTTGTATTTCCGATGGTCGACCAGCCGGCCGCTTGTCACGGTCGGGAGCGAGGCGATCACGAAGAAGGAGTATCTGGATCAGTTGGAGC
>JAYTRQ010000736.1:0-9043 GCA_043746125.1 Armatimonadota bacterium
CCATGATGTACTGGCTGACCGCCATCGGGATATAGCGTCAGTCCCTCTGAAAGATGTTCCTTGTAAAAATGACCCTCTCCAAAACTCCAAAGCTTGAGATTGTTTGACCCTGTAGCGTTACGAAACTGCTTTATAAATTCAGGGCCACGTCCTTCCTTGAGCCGCTTAGGTATATGATTAGCCCTCAAATCATGGAGGGCTGGTGAAACGGACATACCTCGCTTGGGTCTGACCCTGTCCTCCACAGGTTGAACGTCCGCATTGGGATTAGGGGGAACCCTCACACCCAAACAGTTGCTTTCGCGCCCCATTTGTGGCCGTACCCCATCTGTCTCGCGCATTGACCGGTAGATCCTCGCCATTAATCTGCTTATCCTCCTATTGTTTGTATCTACTCCAGTCCTGACTCAGCCCACTCCACCGCCCGTGTCAGGGCACGCATCTTTGCCTGCGTCTCCTGATACTCGAACTCCGGCACCGAATCGGCGACGATGCCGCCCGACGCCTGGACGTAGATGGTGTCGCCTTGGACGACGGCCGTGCGAATCGTCAGGGCCAGGTCCATGCTGCCGCTGAAGGAGAAGTATCCAACGCCGCCCGCGTACGCGCCGCGCCGGGTCGGCTCCAATTCCTCGATGATTTCCATTGTGCGGACTTTGGGAGCGCCAGTCGCCGTCCCGTGCGGGAACGAGGCACGGAGGGCGTCGAACGGGTCCAGACCGTCGCGCAGGGTGCCGGAGACGTGGGAGACGATGTGCATGACGTGAGAATACTTCTCAATGACCATCAGTTCGTCCACCTGCACCGTGCCGTAGCGGGCGACCCGACCGATGTCGTTCCGGGCCAAGTCTACGAGCATGATGTGCTCGGCTCGTTCCTTCTCGTCGTTCAGCAGATCGGCGGCGATGGCGTCGTCTTCGGCGACCGTCGCGCCTCGCCCGTGGCGGGAGCCGGCGATGGGGCGGATCGTGACCTTTCCGTCCTGAACGCCGACCAGTATTTCCGGAGATGCCCCGACCAGCTTGGTGTGCCCGAAGTCGAAATAGAACATATAGGGCGACGGATTAATAGAGCGCAGGGCACGGTAAACGTCGAATGGGTCGGCGTGGAGCGTCTTGGAAAGCCGCCGGCCGATCTGCGCCTGGAAGGTGTCCCCAGCCGAAATGTATTCTTTTGCTTTCAGGACGGCGGCCTTGTAGTCTTCCTCGGTGCGGTTTGGGACGAACTCCGCAGGCTCCGCCACCGGGTGCAGCAGACTGGGAACGAGGGCAAGGGGCGTCTTCAAGCGTGTCAGTAGTTCTTCCACCTTCGCCACCGCCGTGTCGTAAGCCTCGCCAGGGTCTTGGCCGGGGCCGATACGGGCGTTGCAGAGGGCCAAGACTTTATGCTTCACGTTATCGAAGACCAGTAGGGCGTCGGTGAACAGGAACAGGCAGTCGTCCAGGTTCAGGTCGTCTTCGGTGAGGGTTGGCAGCTTCTCGAAGAAGCGGACGGTGTCATAGCCGATCATGCCGACTGCGCCGCCCACGAACGGCGGCAGTTCGGGGGAGGGGACGTAGGCGTAGCGGCCCAGCAGCTCTTTCAGGACGTGCAGGGGGTCGCGCTCGCCGGCCGTCAGCGTCAGCGTTTCGACACGGTCGCCTTCGGTGATCGTTGCTGTATTGTCCTTGGAGCGGAAGATCAGGAACGGGTCGCTGCCCAGGAACGTGTAGCGGGCCAGGCGCTCGCCGCCCTCGACGCTCTCCAGGAGGAACGAGTTAGGCCGCCCGCCCGCGATCTTGCGGAAGGCCGAGACGGGCGTTTCCAGGTCGGCCAGCACCTCACGCCAGACGGGGATCAGGTTCCCATGCTTCGACTTTTCGATAAACGCAGGGCGGGTAGGCGATGTCATCATTGGCATGGAGTATACCTCACGGGGAGCGGACACAAGAAAAAGGGCCAGGGCATCCTGACATTCAGGAAACGCCCGGCCCCTTTTAAGTTCTGGCCTGCTTTGGCAGCCGGCAAAAGGCGGTCAGCGGTTCCCGTTGGGGAAGCGCCACCACCAGAGCGTTAGGCTGTGGCTGCAAAAGCTTGTCATAGGGAAAGTATACAGGCATCGGGGCGGCTTTGTCAAGCCCGATGGGGCTGAGGAAGGCCAGCAACAATGCCGATATTATCACCAGCATTGCTGCGTGGCGCGGCCTGCCCGCGCCGCGAGACTCGCTCACTCTATGCAAGACCCCACATCACTGCAAATGACTCAAGGCGGCTCACGCCCGCGAACGCTTGGGTGGATGGGGACGACCGCCTTGGCCCTGGGTGGCAGCAACCAGAGCCTCTTTATCATAGGGGCGCTGATCGCCGGGCAGGGGAACGTGTCCGGGCAGGGCAGTGCGGCCATTCCCCTGCTTTTCCTCGGCGTGCTCCTTGGATGGATGGCCGCGCCCGGCTGGACCGAACTGGTCCTGATGTGGCCAAACCGGGTCGGCGGCATCGCTGCTACGTGTGTTGAGGCGTTCCGCCCCTACAGCCCCGTCCTTGCGAGCCTGGCTGGGACTTGCTACTGGTGGGGTTGGGTGCCGACCTGCGGCCTGACAGCCCTGCTGTCCGCCTCAGCCATTCATCAGTGGTACCTGCCTCACGTTCCCGTATCCGCCCTGGCCTGTGGTCTGGTAGTGCTTTTCACGCTCGTTAATCTCTGCGGAGTGAAATGGGCGGCGCGGCTGGCCATTCCTGTCGCCTGCGGCTCGGCGGGCCTGGCTCTTCTGTCCGGCCTGGTCCCCGTTCTGTCCGGCCGAGTAGAGTGGCATCAGGCCGCCACGTTCCATCTCACGACTCCGTTTCAAGGCCTCTTTGGCAGCCTGACCAGCCTCATGGCAGGGCTGTATTTGGTCGGCTTCGCCGCGCCTGCGTTTGAGGCCGCTACCTGCTTCGTGGGCGAGACTGTAAACCCGGTCCGCAACGTTCCCCGCGCCATGGTAGCGGCCGGCATACTTTCAGCCCTCTACTTCCTTATTCTGCCGCTGATCTGGCTGGGTGCTCTCGGTCCGGACCCCCTGGCGGGAGACTTGGCGCACACGCTGGGGCCAACGTACGCCCCGCTCCTAGGCAGCGCGGCGAAGGCGGCGGCGATCTGGTTTATGATGCTGAACATGTTCCACGGGACGATTCAGCCGCTGGCGGGGGCGTCGCGGACGCTGGCACAGCTCTCTGAGGATGGGCTGCTGCCGAGATTCCTCTCCCTGCGCTCCCGGACGGACACACCCTGGGCGGCGACTTTGCTGACGGCGGGCATGGCGATCCTGTTCCTGCTGGCTGGAGACCCGATCTGGCTGGTGGCGGCGGCGAACCTCACGTACCTCCTTGGCATTGGTCTGCCCTCGATCGCTGTGTGGCTGCTCCGGCGGGACGACCCAGACCGGCCCAGGCCCTGGCGCGCGTCCCGTGGTCTGGTGGAACTCGGCTTAGCTGCTTCAGTTATTTGGCTCCTCGCGACCGTCTTCGGGTTTGAGCAGTTCGGGCTGCCGACCGTCGTGGCGGGCCTGGCCCTGGCTTACTCTGGGGCAGCATTTTATGCCCTGCGGCGCTGGGCCGATCGCCGCCGGGAGAGGCGGGCTATCTCATTCTGGTCCCTCCACACCAAACTGACCGGGGCGATGTTCCTGATCCTTGCCCTAGACAGCGTCGGCTACTTCCTTGCGATCCGCAGCATCGAGCACGGACATCCCTTCTGGATGGCCGCGCTGGAAGACATCTTCGTGGCCGTTGCGCTGCTTACCATTTCTGTCGGCCTCGTCCTACCCGGTATGGTGTCCCGCGCGGCCGAGCAGGTTGCGACGGCAACGCGACAGCTGGCGATGGGGCCGCTGACGGACTTTTCCCGCGCCATTCAGGCCCTGGGGAGCGGCGACTTGGAGAGTGCCTACACGCACATGGACGTCCACCCGCTCCCGATCTGCTCCCATGACGAGATCGGAGCGATGGCGGAAAGCTTCAACCTTCTGCAAGTGGAAGTGGCCCGTGCCGCTGTGGGTCTGGATGGCGCACGGGAAGGACTAAATCGGGCCAGGTGCGCCCTAATGGGCCAGGTAGAGGAGTTGCATCTGGCACAGGAGCGCTACCGCAGCTTATTCGACAACGCGGTGGAGGGGATCTACCGGGCGACTCCTGATGGGCGTCTTGTCGCCGCCAATATCGCCCTGGCACGGCTCCTCGGCTGTGAGTCTGTGGAGCAGCTTCAGCAGTATTTTTCGATTACGTCGCAGAATTATGTGGACCACCGGCGTCGCGAGGAGTTTCTGCGTCAGATGGGAGAGCGTGACAACGTCGTCGCCTTTGAGTATCAGGTCTACGTCCGCACGGGGGCCGTCGTCTGGCTTTCTGAGAACGCCTGGGCGGTCCGCGACTTCGGCGGGACGCTCCTCTTTTACGAGGGGATGCTGCACGACGTCACGGCTCGCAAGCAGTTAGAGGAGGAGCGAGATGGTCAACTTGCGGAGGCGCTGGAGCGGGCGGACCACGATCCGCTGACGGGGCTGCTCAACCACCGGGCGTTCCACCGGCGGTTTAATGAGGAGGCAGACCACGCCCTACGGGCGGGGCGCTCCCTGGCCGTGGCATTTTTGGACCTGGACAATTTCAAGTTCTTTAACGACGCCTACGGCCATCTCGCGGGGGACGACGTGCTGCGGCGGGTGGCGGAAAAGTTGCAATCCTGTTGTCGGTCTTACGACACGCTCGCCCGGTTCGGCGGTGACGAGTTTGCGCTGCTGCTCTCTGAACCTGGCGGGGACGCCGAGGCGGTACGGCTAGATCTAGTGGCGCGGCTTCAGGACCTGACTTATCGGCCGGCAGGGTCACCGGTCGCCCTGCCGCTCGGCCTGTCCGTCGGGGTCGCTCTGTTCCCCGGAGACGGGGCAACACGCACAGACACCCTGGAAATCGCGGACGCGCGGCTGCGCCGCTTCAAGACCGGTGGCGACGGCGAAAACGCGGCGGACCGGCTCTGCGAAGGTCTGTCTCGGTCGCTGGACGGCTTCAAGATGCTGAACGCGCTGGTGACGGCGGTGGATACCAAGGACCGCTATACCCGCCGCCACTCTGAGGATGTCCTGTCCTACTGCATCCAGATCGCCCGCGCTCTCGGTCTGGACGAGAGCGCGCTGCATGTGGTCCAGGTCGCGGCCCTGCTGCATGACGTCGGTAAGATCGGTGTCCCGGATGCAATCCTTCGCAAACCTGGCGCTCTGACAGATGAGGAGTACGAGGCTATCCAGCAGCACCCCTTGATGGGGGCGGTGATCGTCGGGGCCGTGCCGGGCTTTGAGGACACTTTGGATGCCATCCGCCATCACCACGAGCGGTGGGACGGCGAGGGCTACCCGTTCGGCCTGCGGGGCGAGGAGACGCCACTGATGGCCCGCCTGATGGCTGTCGCGGACGCCTACAGCGCCATGACGACGGACCGGCCGTACCGCAAGGGCATGGAGCCGGAGAAGGCCCTGGCGATCCTGCATGGCGGCGCGGGGACGCAATGGGACCCCGCGTGCGTGTCCGCCTTCCTGGGCGTCATGGGCCGGATCTTTGACTACTCGGATCGCGTTCTTCAGTAGTCTCGGCGTGCGCGGCAACTTTTCCAGGTCCGGCGTGTCCCATGAAGTACACTCGAACCGTGAGGAGTCGCCATGTCACGTCAAACCATACAGTGCCCTGGCTGCGGCCGTGAGCTTTTCAACCTGCGGCGCCCGCAGTGCGTCTGGTGCGGCGCACGCATTGCCGCCGACCAGTTTGAGCAAGTCGCCGCGCCCCCGCAACTGCCCTCCCAATTCCCACCCCTCATGCCCCCGCCGCCAGCGCCCTTCTCCGGCTACAGCAGGTCTTTGTTCGGCCTCAACCCATTCCGCCTTATCAGGCCTTCCAACTCGCCGTGGGAGCGGAAGATGCGGATCGCTGGCGCGGCGCTCGCCGCCGCCCTGCTGCTGACCCGGCTTGTATTCGAACTTTGGGAAATGTGGCGTATGCACCAGACGCTGTCGCTCCTGCGCTGAGAGCACCTCAAATGCGGTAAGTGCCGCCGCGTAGCTGTGGGTACCAGTTTGGGCGGTAGGACACAGGCCGTGCCGTCCAAACTTCCCCAGACGGCAGGGCTACAGAGGACAAGAACCCCCCCATACTGCACCCCGTATCCACGCCCACGTACTGCTTCGTTCGGGCAAACGTGACTTTGGGAAACGGCGTGTGGCCGCGTACGACGGTCTGCTTCCACCAGGGCTGGCCTTCTCCCTTCACCTTGCCCCATCGCAAAGCACCCGTGGACTGCATCTGGATCGGAAGGGCTAGGTCCCATCCCGCGTGGGTGAAAATGTACTCGTCCGTGACGTAAAACGGCAGCGTCCACGGCTCGGCCTGGGCATACAGGCGGGCGTGAGACAAAGGCAGCGAACTAGGATCGCCAGGCGTCACGGCGTAACCGGCCCGCTCGTAGGAATCCAGAGTGGACTGCCCGCTCAGGCCCGCCAACCCTTGCACATCGCCTTCTTCCAGGAACAGCAGCATGGCTTCTTCATGGTTGCCTTGGATGAAGACCTTGCGGCACCGGTCAAAGGCTAAAATCTGCTCGATGCAGTCATACGGGTCCGGCCCTCGGTTGATGGCATCGCCCAGAAAGACCACTAGATCAGACGGCTGCACGGGCAGCTTCGCCAGCAGTTCGCGGAGTGCGCCCGATTCGCCGTGGATGTCGCCGATGGCGTAGATCAAGTTTCGTCTCCTGTCAGTGTCGCCTCATAAACCATAACACTAAGTGCTATAATACCTGTAGACTAGACACAACTAATGCGTGTCTTCAAAAACAAGTGGTTCGCCCGTTACGCACGGTGGGTGGACATAGAGGACACCGCTCTGTGCGAGGCCGTCCACCGAGCATATCAAGGAGCCGTGGATGCTGACCTGGGCGGTGGCGTCATCAAGCAACGCGGCGCGCGTCCAGATGAGGGCAGATCGGGCGGCTTCCGAACAATGATTATCTTCACGGTTGGGGAAGTGGCTTTCTTCGTCTATGGTTTTGCAAAGAGCGCGAGAGGTAATGTGGCGGCGGATGAACTCAAGGCGTTCAAGAAACTGGCCTCAGAGATGTTGGCCTACGATCAGGATGCCCTTGTGAGAGCGATTGAAGAAGGGCCTTGACTGAGGTTATCTGCGATGAAAAAGCAATATAAAAGCACTCTCATGGCGTCCATCCATGAAACGGTGGAAGATCTGCATTCTGCTGGTGTGATGACTGCCCGCACTATGCGTGAGTTCGATGCGATCTGCTTAACGCCTGTGCGGCCATTGACACCCCAGGAAATACATGAACTGCGAATCCGAGAATCGGCGAGCCAAGCCGTTTTTGCTCGGTATCTGAATGTCACGACGGGGCTAGTGAGCCAGTGGGAGCGTGGCGAAAGGCATCCACGGGGGGCCTCTCTTAAACTGCTCACTCTCGTCAAAGAGAAAGGGTTGGCGTCTGTCGCGTGAGCGCATCGCGCCTCTAAAATTGCCCAAATGCAAAAGCCGCCTCCTGTTCAAGTTTAAACTGTTCGGACTTTTCATCCTGCACAGATTATGCCAACCTTTTAATTACAAATGTAGGAATTCTCGCTCTCTGTGACTGCTGACCTGCCAGCTTCCTGTGTGGTTGGGCGGGCAGTAAGCGTTCCTAAAGGGCTCTTTCCTCGTATCCCTACTTGGCATGATCTGTGCAGTAAGAAGATGGTAACGTAGTGGGGCTGAAGAGCCTTCCCCACAGAGATGAGACGCGCCCCCGATCCACGGGGACGCGTCTTGTCCCTTCCCGGCCCAAAGGAATACCTGCCATGCAGTGTCCGACTTGCGATTTCGTGATGTTGCCTTTCGACCTTGAGTGTGCCCGGTGCAGGAACTTCGCGGCGAAGGGGCTGTTGCCTCCGTCTAAAGAGCCACCTCATGTGCCCGTGGAGGAGCCGCCCCCTGTGGAAACACTCGCTCCTCTAGCGGTAACAGTGCCGGACACGGGGATACCCACCCAGAAGCATGCTCCGACGCCTCTCTCCGTCAGTCCGCCTCCTGAGCCGGTGGTGTATGAGACGTTGCCTCCCGATGCGCTCAACTGCGTTGTCTGCGGCCATAGTCAAGTCCAGAAGGTAAGCGCGGTCTACGGGGCGGGAAGTTATACGGAACACACGTCGGGCGGTGGGTATACGACTGGGCTAGGGTGGGACGGAGGCGGCTTTGACGCTGTCACTGCTACCTCACGCACGACGCACGGGGCCTCTGGGGTTGCCCAGCAACTCGCCCCCCCCCCGCCAGCCGACATATAGCCGGGTGAACGGGTGTTTCCTCTCTTTATGCCTCGCCTCTGGCATCTTCGCCTTCTTCGTGTGCACTATCATGGGCTCCGGCGGGTTCTTCTGGACCGGCCTCCTGGTTCTTTCCACCCTTGCCGTCATCGTGCAGTTGGCCTGTTTTTTCAACGACCAGGCCGCTGCCGAGGCCCAACATCCGCTGTGGGATGAGAAGATGGCGAACTGGAACCGGCTGTTCTACTGCCCCCGCTGTGACCATGCCTTTGACCCCGTGACTCGCAAGAGTGCAGCGGTAGGGTCTATCAAGGCCCTCCTCTAGTGACGGGCGCAGACCCCGCCGCCCAGACAAAGCCGCCCCGTGGATCGGGTGCGCGTTTCGTTCCTTCTGGCCTATCACCCCGGCTCAGGTTGCAACGACATCCACCGAGAAGATGTCCGAAAGGAGACAATGAGAACTAATTCTGTAATGATGTTTATTATATTTTTAATTATGCCAATTATGGTATCATCGTTCTGTTACTTAAAGAGACGGTGACCTTCCCCCGTTTTATGTACCACGGGCAAGGTGAGTGCTTTGGTTGATTAGCCAGTCGGCTGGCTTGCGTTCTTTTCTGGCTCCTGCTTCTGTTGTTGCTCCTAATGCCATGTCCGCGCGAAGACGGTGGGCGGTACGAACTTCAAACTGCTGTGCGGACGCTCCTCATTGTACCAGCGTCGGTGCGTTTCCAGGCGCACGG